>JAZOSQ010000013.1:0-17775 GCA_045657245.1 Eubacteriales bacterium
GAAACTCAGGAATTCACCAAGGAAGTCCTCAATCATATGCGCGAAAAGCTCTCCGACTATCAGGAAATGTACGGTGACCTTTACAACCTCGAGGCTACTCCCGCTGAATCCACCGCTTACCGTCTTGCAAAGCACGACAGAAAGCGCTTCCCTGCAATCAAGACTGCAACAGAGGGTGACGAAACACCTTACTACACAAACTCCTCTCACCTCCCCGTTGGCTACACCGACGATATCTTCTCTGCTCTTGATATTCAGGACGATCTCCAGACACTTTACACATCAGGTACAGTATTCCACGCGTTCCTCGGTGAAAAGCTTCCCGACTGGAAGGCAGCTGCAAACCTTGTTCGCAAGATCGCAGAAAACCACAAGCTTCCTTACTATTCGATTTCTCCCACATATTCCGTTTGTAAGAACCACGGCTATATCGCAGGTGAACATTTCGAATGTCCCGAATGTGGCGAAAAAGCCGAAGTTTACAGCCGTATCACCGGCTACTACCGTCCTGTTCAGAACTGGAACGACGGTAAGTCCCAGGAATATAAGGACCGCGTAAACTATGACGTTCTCAACAAGAACGAAGTTCACGCAAAGGTTGAAAAGGCAGAAGAAGTTTGCGATTGCGGTAACGTTGGCGAAACCATTCTCTTTGCAACAAAGACCTGTCCCAACTGCCGTATTGCAGCGTCGCTTCTCGACAAAGCAAACATCAACTACCGTAAGGTATATGTTGAAGACGAACCCGAACTTGCAAAAGAACTTGGTCTTAAACAGGCGCCCACGCTTGTTGTTCCCACCGAAAACGGTTCCGAAAAGATCGTTAACGTTTCGAACATCAAGAAATTCCTCGGCAACTAATAAATAAAAGGAAAAGTACCCCGAAGATTTTTCTTCGGGGTGCTGTGAATTGATATGCATGATATTATAGTTATCGGTGCGGGACCTGCAGGTCTTACTGCCGCAATATATGCGCTCCGTGCCAACAAAACGGTTCTTATTCTCGAAAAAAACAGCTTTGGCGGTCAGATGACCTTCTCGCCGAAGATTGAAAACTATCCCGGTTTCCTTTCCGTTTCGGGCAGCGAACTTGCAGATTCGCTCGTCGAGCAAGCTCTCGCACAGGGTGCAGACGTCGAACTTGAAGAAGTCGAAAAGATTGAAGTTCTCGAAGACGGTTTGAAAAAGGTTACCACCGACAGCGGAGAACACACCGCAAAAGCGGTTATCGTTGCAACCGGGGCAAAACACCGTCTTCTCGGTGTTCCCGGTGAAATCGACCTTATCGGCAACGGTGTTTCCTTCTGTGCGGTTTGTGACGGTGCATTCCACGCAGGCAAGAATATTGCAGTTATCGGCGGCGGCAACTCCGCTTTGCAGGAAGCAATTCTTCTTGCAGACCTTTGTGAAAGCGTTACGGTTATTCAAAACCTCGACAACTTCACGGGTGAAAGTCGACTCGTTGACGCTTTGATGGCAAAACCGAACGTCAAGGCAATTTTCGGTACTGTTGTTTCGGAATTCCTTTCCGAAAACGGCGAACTTACCGGTCTTGTTGCAAAGAAGGTTGCCGACGGAAGCGAAACAAAGATGGATTTTGAAGGCGTTTTCGTTGCTATCGGACTTGCTCCCGACACGGCGATCGCTGACGGTCTTGCAGAACGCGACAGATTCGGCTATATCGTATCTGACGAAAAATGCTTGACAACAACCGACGGTCTTTTCGTTGCAGGTGACTGCAGACAAAAGGGTGTCCGCCAGATCGCAACCGCTATCGCAGACGGCGCGACAAGTGCTTTGGCTGCTATTGCTTATATTGACAGATAGGGATGTAAAAAAAGCGCAGAACGCAAAAAACAAAAAATCATAAATGCGTTTATACAAATCCCTATAAACATACCGTAAAAACAATTTTATATGAAAGAAAGTGGAGCGACTTGCTCCATTTTCTGTTTTTTATATGTTTTTTTGCTATGAACAAACAGAACCGCTCGATGTACATTTGTACACCTTCGGGTTCTGTTTGTCCATTCTGCATTTTTTTCCTATCCCTTAAGGGTGTTCAAATTCAGCCACAAAAAAAGCTGTGGGAAATCCACAGCCTTTCTTTTTATATCTTATTAATTTCGCTTTCCCTGCCGACAAGTCCGAAAAGGAGTTTTCTCAATTCTTCTTCATCGAAATATTTTGCGTGAAGCACGACAGTATCGCCGACATAAAGCTTCTTTTCGCCGTTATTGTCGGTATCTTCGGCAATTTCGTTTGCACGTTTGATACTTATTACGGTCGAAGAAGCGGGCCACATAATATCACGAACGGTTTTTCCGACAACAAAAGCACCCTTCGAAACGGTCATTTCGAAATTTGCGATATTCGGAACTTTGCCCTCGTTTTGCGCGTGTTCCATATTTTCAAGCGCAAGGTCATAGAAGGGAGTTAGGTTGAATATTTCGGTTATGAAGGAAACCGCAAAGACAACGATTGCAACGTACATAAAATCGGAAAATTGAAGCGTCAGTTCAACAAAAAGAACCGATGCCGTAAGAGGTGCACGAAGTGTACCGCCGATGAAGGCGCACATACCGAGTATCACCGCAGTTGCGAAAAGGGATTCGGGCATACCGATCAAAACAAGAAGTTTTGACGCTATTGCCGAAAACGCCGCACCGATCGCAAGTGTCGGAATGAATATACCTCCCGTCGCACCGCTGTCGGTAACAAGCAACATCATAAAAAGACGTACAACAAACAATATAATAAGGAAGGAAAACGTTTTCGATTCGAACGCGACCTCAAGGATTGCATCGTGTCCGCTGTATACACCGTCGGAGAAGGTGAATGCAAAGACACCCGTCGCAAGAAATACAATCAGCATCATCAAGGGTGCGGTCAAATATTTTTTGTGTTTTCTCGTGAATATCGTCAAGAAGGCGATCGAGCTGTCGAAAAGTGCGACCGCCGAAGCCGTCATCGCGCCCAAAAGCAAAAGATATCCGACGTGAGAAAGCTCGAAACTTGCAATCTTTTCGATATGAAGCATATTCGGATCAAGCCCGAACGCCGAGCAGAGCAAACGGTTTATATAGGTTGCAGACAAGACCGAAGAAGAAACCGTGAGGACAAGCATCGGAGTGAAGCGCTTGTGTATTTCTTCGAGGGCGAACAATATTCCCGAAAGGGGTGCGCCCGTAGCAACGGCGAATCCGGCACCTGCACCGCCTGTCATAATGTATCGATTCCAAGTCGATTGGTTCTTCGACACCTTACCGCACATCGCTCCGAGAGAAGTACCCATCAAAACAGCAGGGCCTTCACTACCAACGGGAACGGCACAAAGAAAGCTTATGACACTTCCGAAAAAGGTTCCGAAAAGGGTTCTTGCCCAACGGAAGCTCAAAACACCTCTCAAAACGCCTTCGCTTCTCGGAATACCGCCACCGCGAACCTCGGGGGCTTTTTTATGAAGCCAACACATCGCCAAAGCGCAAACAGACAGGATCACAAAAGCGATCGCGACGTAAATCGGATTTTCTTTCGCGGCGGAATAAAGGAAACGGGAAATCGATTCGGCTTTTTTCGCGGCAAGCTTGAAAAGGAAAATAACCGCACCGACCGCAACACCGCACATTATTCCGTAATACAAACAAGGGAAAACGTTTTTCAGATATTCCCTCTTTTTACATTCGTTCAAAACACATACCTTCGTTTTTCGTCATTTTTATTACATTATAAACAATTTTTTCGTTTTGTCGATAGTTTTTCCTTCTTTTTTGGCTTCGAAAAACATAAATCCAATGCTTTTTTTCATTAATATAATAAGCGATTGTAATAAAACACCAAAAGCACTTTTTGATGTTTGTGCAAATATACAAAAAATGCTTTAAGGAATTATTAAAGATTGACTTTTTTGAATAAAAACAGTACAATGTATCATGTAAGTATTTTGGTTTATGATATAATAAGGAGGAAATTTATGAAACTCACCAAACGTGTCATTGCTGTTTGTCTTTCTTTGATTATGATAACGGCGATGTTCGTTCCTGTGGGAATGACAACCGTTTCCGCTCTCGACGGTTCCGGACCTCAGGGTTATGTATCTTCTTACGTTCACGAAGGTTGTGACCTTTCGTTCTGGAACGTTAACGACTCTGACTATGCATACGGTTCTGCTACCGACGACTCCGGCGCAGACTACTCTCTTCTCGATTTTGAAGCGATGAAAGCGGATGGTTGCGACTTCGTTATCTTGCGTATCGGTTCCGAAGACTCTTCGGGCAAATACATCGACCCTCATTTTTACACCATGTATAACATGGCTCGTGAAGCTGATTTGGACATCGGTCTTTACTATTATTCGCTCGCGCTTACTTATGCAGAAGCGGCGGCTGAAGCTCAATTTGTTCTTAATGCTGTTCAGGATGCGGGTATGTACTTCGAATATCCCCTCTATATCGATATCGAAGAAGATGACCAGCTCGCTCTTTCCACCTCTTCGATGACCTCGCTCATCAATGGTTGGTGCGATACCATGATCAATGCAGGTTTCTACCCCGGCATTTATGGTAACTACAGTCTTTATAACATGTTGTCTAGCGAAATCCTCAACACCTATGACTTCTGGCTTGCATACGTTTCTACCGCAGAAGGCGTAAGTTCCTACAACCCCTCGAATATGAATATGAGCGAAGACTGTGCGATGTGGCAGTATTCCTTCTATGGTTACGGATACGACGGTGTTGGTTATTACAGCAGTTCTGTAGGAGCACTTTTGCTTGACTCCAACGTTTCCTATAAAGACTATCCCGCAATCATGGAACAATATGGTTACAACAACGTTACCGGCGGTTCCACCAACGTTTCCAAGGGCGCAACCTACTATGCTGACGCTAACACCCGTACCGACGATTATGCAGACACCGGTTCAAAGCTCACCGACGGTTCTAAAGGCAGCACTCTTGCAGGCGAACCCGCCAGATATGCCGGCTGGTATACCGACGTTCTAAACGTTAGAGTTGACGTTGGTACCGAAGCAACCTACGACACCTTCACTGTTTATGGTGCGATCAACTCAAGCTGGGGCATCACCGATACTCCCGTTGGATTGACGGTATATGTTTCTGATACTCTTGACGGAACTTACTCGGAAGTTGCCGCAACAACAACTGTAAACTACAAGAGCACAGACAGCTCGACAGGTTGGACCACATACACAATGTCCGTTACTGTTGACGGTGAACCTCTTACCAATCAATACGTTAAATTCGCTATTGATGCTCCCGACGCAGGTGATACAGCTTATCCCGGCTGTGGACATCTCTGGCTCGACGAAGTTGAAGTTACCTACACAGGCGAAGAAGGATCCGGCGGATCCGGCGAAACCACTTCCACGAACATCACTTCGATCGTATTCAAGACTACCGCAAACGCTCCCGTTGCAGGTGGTTCTGCATTCACTCCTTCGCTTTACAGCATCAACGGCGATACTTCCCTCACAAGCGCTGTAACCGTTAACTACAACACCATTTACACCATCGACGCTGTCGGCGGTTCTTCTTGGGCATCCTTCACGGGTTCTTCCTTCGTTGAAGGCGATATTTACGACTTCTATTTCGCAGTGACTGCAAATTCCGGCTATTCTATGGCCGCGAACTGTACTCTCACTCTCATCACCGCTGACGGTTCTTACGAAGGTGAACTTTACACCTACGATGCAAGTACCGGTAAGATCGCATTCGATATCTATTTCAACCTTTCCGAATCCGCTTCCGGTGACAGCATTTACATCTCCAACTTCAACACCTCTATCACCGCAGGTGCAGCAACAATCTTTACTTCCGCTTTCGGTACTGTAAACAACACTACCGCAAACATCACTTGGACTGTAAACTGTCTTGCAAAATACGATGCTTCTGCAGGTGCATACATTGTTCAGAGTGTAGAAGCCCCCGGCACTTCCGGTAACTCTTCTTCTTACACTCTCGCAGACGACGAAATCCTCATCGCAGTTCACTGGGACGATACTTCTTCCAGCACCGATTCTCAGGTCAACCGTGAAACTCTCGCTGCTGTTCAAAAGGGTATGGCTCTCCAGTTCAACAACGTTAGCGTTGACAACTTGACTGTTGGTACAAACGCCGGCATCACCTTCTACATCCCGAAGGATTCTATCGCATCTCTCGGCGCGAAGGCAAACGAATCTTCGAGCGGTTTGCGTTTCGGCGCAACCTACACAAAGGTTGACACAAACGGCGAACTTACCGACCTCGGCTTCCTTCTCATCTCGAGCTACCGTCTTGGCGATAACACTCTCGACCTCGACTATGCTAACAACTCCGCAATCGCTTCCTACGTTATCAAGATTACCGCTTGCGGTATCGAAGAATACGAAGAAGGCAAGGCGTTCGATGATTACGACACCTGCACCTTCTATGCAACCGTTATCGGTCTCGGCAATTATGCAGATCAGGATATCGTTGCAGTTCCCTACGCTGCATACGCAAGCGGAAAGGTCGTTTACGGCGAACAGATCGTAAACAACCTCAACGGCGTACTCGCAGGCGAAAGCTCTTTCGAATAAGATAATATAAAAGAAGACCTCTCGATTGAGAGGTCTTTTTTTCATTCCTTCGCTTCGACGACGGTTATATTTGCGACGGGGATTCCTGTTTGTTCATAAACGATGTCGGTTATTTGGGTTAGTTCGTCGGGTACGAGTCCGCTTGCATTCACGACGATCGAGCAATTTTCACCGCTTATAACGGCAACACATTCGGCAATACCTTTTGCCTTTATGAGTGTTTCGATATTCGATTCTGCAGTCATATCATCGGCTATATTCGCGATCGACGAAAGCGCTTCTTCTTTCGCATCGGGAAGTGTGTCGGGGTTGGTTGCGATCTCATTTAAGACCTCAAGCGCCGAATCACGAACTTGGGTACGGTTTATTATTGACATTGCGAAGAAATCGTTTTCGTTCGCGGTTTGGTCATTATTTTCTGTGCCAACATTTTCGGCAGTGTCGTCGGTGTTTGTATTTGCATCGACGAGAAGCGTGTTCCCGAGAACCTTGTTTCCGTTTTCGCCCGCAATTTGTTCGTCACTTCCGTTCACGAGCGTGCTTACAAGCACCGCAACGCAAATCAGCACAACGCAACCGACGGTGAGAAACGCTTTTGTTGCAATCATTCCCTTCCAATCAAGCTCTTTTAGTTTTCTTCGAACCTGTTCGTATTTTTGTTTGATGTCCATTATTGCCCTCCGTAAATATGTTTTATGTTTGAACGCTTATTCGATTGCTTTTTATATCGAACAAGGCGCATATAAGGTCTATGATCCTTCTTTGTGTTTCGTATGATGCACCCTCGCAGACAACGGCAACACCGGCAATCTTCGGCATTGTTTCTTCAACGAGAATCGCCGTCTCCCCATCGGTGCCGTCTGCAAGTACGATCGTCTTGTCGGTCTGTTTCGAGCCGCTTTCTTCATAAACGTGTTGGTCAGTGGCATAGATATATCGGAATCCCGATTCAAGCGTTATAAACACACTGCAATCCTTGACTTCGGGCAGATGTGATATCAGTTCTTCCGCCTTTTGTTCGAGCGTTTCGCAATAGTCAACCGAGTTTATAACTTCCCCGTCGGGTTCGGTCGTTTCGGTTGGTTTTGTTTCCGACGGTATCAAAAGAAGCGCAACTCCCGCCACAATTCCGATTATTATGAACACACCGCTTTTTGTACCGAACAGTTTTTTCAGTTTCTCAATCCATATCTCAACCCTCAATTATTTCCACCTCTCCGCCAAGAACGTTTTTCAGATAATCTTCCGCCGATTCTCGATATTTGATATCGCTTTTCGAGAAAACGACGGTTATTTTTTTGATTATGGGTTCGTTTGAGTCCCAATCTATTTTTATGTCGGTTGCTTTCGGTTTTATGCCAAATTCAGAAAAAACGATTTCGTTAATATAGTTTTCCGCACGTGTTTCGGTTATTTCGGTTGCAAGTGTATAATGCCCTTCGGAATATTCCGTGTTTTCGATATCAAATTCGGTTTCGACTTCGAACAGTGAAGAAAAGTCGATTTCCTTCAACGGTGAAAGCATTATACAAATGCAAACGAGCGAGGCGATATATTTTATATATCTTTCAAAACCGCCGTCCGACAGCATTGTGCACACCGCACCGATAACCGAGCTTACGAACAAGGTATAAAAAAATCCGTTCATACCGACACCCTCACAAACACGGCAAACGCAATAATACAAACCACCCCAGCGCCTACGGTAAGCGCAAGTAAAACGTTCAATATCCCGATCAGGTCATACAAAAAACGGCTTTCGGTATCACAATTCAAGGATTTCGAAATAATTCCGCAGAGCAAGAGCATTAATTTATTGAGCAGCACGACGATTATCGGAGGAACGACGATTGAAAGTATTATAACAACGCCCGCGATTCCGACTGTGCCTTTTATCACAGAAACCGAAGCCATAACCGTTCTTGATGCATCACCAAGCATATTCCCGATGACAGGCACGATAACACCGCTTGCGAACCTCACGCTTCTCGTCACGAACGTATCACTTGCACTTGCTACAGTGGTTTGAAGGTACAGTGCAAAGCCGAGCAGAGAAAAAACAAACGCCATTATCGTCGTTGTTGTGTTTTTTATGAGGTTTGTCGCCGAGCAGAGATTTATGCTTCCCGGTATCGCACCGACAAGGCAAAGTGCAAACGAGATTTGCAAAAGGGGCAATATAACCTTCGTACATATCAGCGATATTACCGAAAGTAAGAGAAGCAACCCCGAGCTCGACGCGGCGCCTGCGGCGGCGTTACCGCCGAAAACATAAAGTGACGCCATAATCGGCATTAACGTTCCGACGGCAGTCGTGAGTGTTTCCATAACCGCCGTTATATATACGAAAAGCTTATATAACAGGTTATATGTGATTCCTGCCAAGACGAGCAGGGAGATATACGAGCATACCTTGTCCAGCGTTTCGGATTTGCTGAACTTCATCGCGCCCATAACACAGGAAAGCAACACGACCGCAAAAACGCCGCCGAACGATTTTATGACCGAAAAACCGTTATCGCGAATTGAATCTTTTATGATCGAGAAGGTTTTCTCGAAAACGTTGACGGATTTATCGCCCGACAATTCGTCTTTCGAGAGGTATTCGTTATCAAGCTTGTCTATCCCGACCTCGTCGGCGATACTCTCGGTTTGATAATCCTCGAAAGCGAATGCCTTTATGCAAAAACAAGGCAAAATACATAGTGCGAAAGCTATAATCAATATTGTTTTTTTCATCCTAACATATCCTTTGCAATTCCGAAAAGCTGTTCGATGACAGGGATGCTTATTATTACAATCGATACCTTACCCGCAAGTTCAACACGGGACGCGAGTGAGTTTTCTCCGCAATCTCTGCAAACGTCTGCACTAACTCGACAGCAAAGCGAGATCGCCAAAGATTTCAGCATCAGCTCGAAATATCCCCCACCTATTTCCGCCGAAGTGGTTTTTAAGAAAGATATAAAGGGAGAAAGCCCTTTTATGAGATAAACAACAATCAAAACACCCGTAAGCGCAACCGACGCAGTTGCAAGTTCGGGACGGATTTGTCGAAGGATCGCGATTATACAGGCAGAAGCGACCGCAAAACCGCAAACAAGAAACACGTTCACAGTCCGAAAACGCTTTTCAGCGTCGAAAACAGCGAACTTATTTCTTTCGAGAGCATAAGCATCACGATTATTACACCTGCAACCGTAACGAAGGTTGCCTGTTCGTCACGTCCGCTTTTTTGGAGAATCTGACAGGCGACGCTCACGACGAGCCCGATTCCTGCTATTTTCAATATTAACGTTATTCCCAAGGTTTTCTTTTCCTTTCTGTTACAAAAGAATTATCGTCGTCAGCATACCTGCAAGAAGGCATATTGTCTTTATTGTTTTTTGTTTGTCGGGGAGTTCTTTTTTTATTGAATCGCGCCGTTCGGAAAGCAGAGATAGGATATAATCGATTCGCTTTATCTGGTCGTCGAGCGGAAGTGTTCCGAGTTCTTCGAAAAATCTTAAAAGCTCGGTTTTTATATCCGAATCGAAGGGCATCGTTGATAACGCCTTTTCGAAATTTCCTTCCGAAAGGGCTCGGTTTCGGTTTATTGATTCGAGAAAACCGCATTCTTCGAGATATTCATCACGAAAGGAAGAAAAGATAACGAAAAGCGGTGTTCTTTCACTATATATTTTTCGTTTCATATATATTAAAAGCTGTATCAATGAATCGACCGACAAGAGACGTTCTTCTTCGTCTTTTGAAAGCTTCAAACCAAAAAGATATGCACCGAGAACAAAAAGCAATCCGCCGACCAATTTCATAGAAAGTCCTCCGTTTTCATGATCTTGCAATTATATCCCCCGTCGTAACTGAGAACAACACAAAGAGGAAAAACGTCGTTTTCGAGAAGTTTTTTCATTCTCCCTCTTTTTTTGAGTTCATTTATATCTCTGCAATGTGCCGAAGCAATGAGAGAAACACCCGTGTTTTGTGCTTCGAGAACGGATTCGGTTTCGTTTGAGCTTATTTCGTCACAAATAATGACTTCAGGTGACATTGTGCGTGTCAGAATCGTTATAGCTTCCCCTTTCGGCATACCCGAAAGAACGTCGAGCAACCCCGAACCGAAGATACCGACGGAAATTTCGGTTCTCTCATCGGCTATGGCGACACGTTTCGGTTCGATACCCTTTCCGACGGAAAGAAGATGGGCAACACTGCGAAGAAAGGTCGTTTTTCCGAAAGCAGGAGGAGAACAAACTATCGTGCCTCTTATTCCCTCTTTCGCGAACTCCTCGACAAGCGGTTTCGCAACATCGGGAATGAATCGGTTCAATCTCAAATTAATCGAATATATCTCCGCAAAGCCGTTTTTGTTTGCTCTTCCGCAAACCCCCGCCCTTCCGCCCGAGGCAAGAGGAATAAAACCCATCGCGACAGATTCATCAAAGCTGTATAACGAGCTTTCGGTCAGACGTCTTATACAATCGTTCATTTCTTCGTCGGTAACCGTGATTGCATTTCCGAGAGGGACTATTTTGCCTTTTTCGTCGAGGAAAAGATTTGTGACACCGAGCGTTACCGACAAAGCGCCCCTTCTTCGAAGGCGAATCTCGTTTATATTCTCGGCGATCTCCTTCGGAAGCGAATTTATTGCAACCGAGATTCGCAAGGGTAAATATTTGAATATCTTTCCGACAGGACTTTCTATCATCATCCACGCAACCTTTTTATCGTTGTTTTTATACGTTCGTATGCAAAAAGCATTAAAATCAAGGCAAACACGCCGATATATACAACCGTTCCCGCGGAAGCTTTTGCTATCGCACCGTCAAGAACGAGTTTCGACAGCAAAAATCTTGCGGCAACACCGCCCGAAACGGCAGAGAGCAGCGGCAATATTATATCTGTTTGCCAACGGGGTTTAACTCCCGTCGCTTTATAAAGTCGATGTCGGCAGAGGAGATATGTAAACGTATTCGATATCACCAACAGCCAAAGATATCCGATTTCGCCGGTTCTTGATACGAGAAACAGAATCAAAACAACGCGCAACACCGAATTATATACGGTGAATTTCAGAGTTTGAACCTGTTCGCCAATTGCCTTCAAGAGTCCGTCGGAAACGGTTTCGACATACATAAACGGTGTTACAAGCGAAAGTATCGCTATCGCTTTTGCAGTATTTTCTCCCGGATAGAAAGCCTCGCCTATCTCTCCCGGCAGAAAGAAGAAAAGTCCGCCGACCGCGATTGAAAGTATCGAAACGAACGACATCACCGAAGATATTCTCGAATAAAGCGGTCTTCGGTCGGGAAGTAAGTTAAGACGGCTTATTTCGGGAGTGAACACCGAAACAAGACTTCCCAAAAACGCAAAGGGGAAGAACAAAATCGGAACGACCATTCCGCGTATCATACCGAATTGTGAAAGCGCATATCCCCTATCACCCGAATAGCTTTCGAAAACGTATGGGACAAGAAGTGTTTCGGCAGTGTGGAGTATGCTTGTTAGGTAGACCGAAAGTGATATTGGGAGCGTTACGTTGATTAAGGAACGCATACTGTCGCGTTTGGTTTCGGTCGGAAAAGATTTTTGTTTTTCTTTCCTTTTTGGTATCGCGCGGAAAAGGAAAAGATATGTAAACGAGCACATCTCCGAAACCGTAACACCTATAACTATTCCTTTACAAAGCGTTCCGATATCGTCGGTTTCCGAGAAAACAACGTTAAGGAAAACAGCCGTTACGACAATTTTTATGATTTGTTCGAAAAGTGAAGCGGAAGAGGTTATCGCGACCTTTTGTTTTGCGATAAACCAGCCCTTCAAACACGCTGCAAACGCCATAAACGGCATACTCAACGCCAAAATCCTTAAGGGCTGTCCGCAACGGATATCACCCAAGAACTTTTCCGCAATCATATCAGAACAACAAAGCATAACCAAGGTTGCAACCGCACTTATTAAAGCAGAAGCAAGAAAGGAATTGCTTATTAATCGGTTTGAATCGGCTTGACTTCTCTGGTCCTTTTCGGCAACAAGACGTGAAACAGAAACGGTAAAACCCGCCGTTGCGAAGGTCGAAAACATTGTATAAACACTCATTACGAGTTGATACAGTCCCATTCCCTCGCTTCCGATTCTTGCGGAAAGAAAAAGTCGCAAGAATACGCCAAACAATTTATTTATCAGTGAAAACACGGTCATCGCCACCGCGCCTTTGATTAGAACACCCGCGTTTGTTTTTATCTTTCGTCACCCTCTTTTTGTTTGATTGTATGCGTTCGAGCAGAAAAAAAGAACTGTGCCGTTTTATTCGGCACAGTTCTTTAGGAGAAATTATGAAAAAACTTTCTCGGTTAATATCTTAATTTTCGGTCGTTACTTCGAATTTATAGCCAACGCCCCAAATCGTCTTTAACGTCCAGGTTTCAGAAGCGTTTTCAAGCTTTTCGCGAAGACGTTTGATATGAACGTCAACGGTACGGCTGTCACCAAGATAATCAAATCCCCAAACCTTGTCAAGAAGTTGGTCACGGGTGAAAACTCTGTTATAGTTCGAAGCAAGGAAATAAATCAATTCGAGTTCCTTGGGAGGAAGGTCGACGGATTTACCGCAAACCTTAAGTTCATATTTTTGAAGCGAGATTTCGAGATTTTCAAACTTGATAAGTTCGCCGTCGGCTGTATCGTGGTTTGCATAACGACGCAAAACCGCCTTGATACGTGCAAAAACTTCCTTCATATCGAAGGGTTTTACAATATAATCATCTGCACCAAGCTCCAAACCGAGAACTTTATCGATTGTTTCGCCTTTTGCGGAAATCATAATGATCGGCTTCGAAGAATGTTCGCGAATCTCACGACAAATCTGCCAACCGTCTTTCTTGGGAAGCATTATGTCGAGAAGCACCATATCGGGTTCGTACATACGAAAAGCCGAAATTCCTTCAACACCATCGTTTGCGGTTCTGACTTCATAACCTTCTTTTTCAAGGTACATTTGAAGGAGGTTACAGATATTAAGATCGTCGTCAATAACGAGTATTTTTGTTGCCATATAAATATTCTCCTTTTGGTAACATTTATAATTTTAACTTAAGTTTCATTTTCTATCTCGATTCTACCACGAAACCCCACAAAAGTCAACGGTTTTTTCTCGTGCATTATTATTTCGATTAATAATTTTATAGTTTTTAATGTAAATTAAAATTACATATTGCATATCTTGAGATAATGTTTTATAATAGTATGAATAGTATTAATCTAAGGGAGATTTTTGATGAAACTCGGAATAGTAGGCTTGCCGAACGTCGGCAAGAGTACGCTTTTTAATGCTTTGACAAAAGCAGGCGCAGAAAGCGCAAACTATGCTTTCTGTACCATAGATCCCAACGTTGGTGTTGTCCCCGTTCCCGACGAACGTCTTGACAAACTTGCTGAAATTTACAACCCGAAAAAATTGACGAGAGCGACTATCGAATTTGTTGATATCGCAGGTCTTGTCAAGGGCGCGGCAAACGGAGAAGGTCTTGGCAACAAGTTCCTTTCCCATATCAGAGAAGTTGATGCAATCGTTCACGTTGTACGTTGCTTCGGCGGAAGCAAGATTATCCACGTTGAAGATTCCGTCGATCCTGTTCGTGACGTTGAAACAATCAATACAGAGCTTATCCTTTCTGATATTGAAATGCTCGAACGTCAAATCGATCGTCTTACAAAACAAGGTAAAGGCGACAAGAGCGCTCTTGTCGATGCAGAAATTCTTAAGAAGGTTTGTGCAGAGCTCACGAAGGGTGTTTGTGCAAGAAACGTCGAACTTTCCGAATCGGAAGCAGAGGTTCTTTCCACCGTACCTCTCCTTTCAGGAAAACCTGTTATTTATTGTGCAAACATTTCCGAAGAAGACTTGACACGCGAACCCGAAGAAAACGAATATTATTGTGCGCTTAAAGATTATATCCAAGGCGAAAACGCTCAAATTATCGCAGTTTGTGCCGAAACAGAAGCAGAATTGGGCGAACTTGACGAAGAAGAACAGCAAGCATACCTTGACGACCTCGGAGTTACCGAAACGGGTCTTGCAAAGCTCATCAAAGCTTCCTATGCGCTTTTGGGATTGATCTCCTTCCTCACCGCCGGCGAACCCGAAGTTCGCGCTTGGACAATCAAGAAGGGCACGAAAGCACCCGGTGCGGCAGGTAAGATCCACACAGACTTTGAACGTGGATTTATCCGCGCAGAAGTTGTTCCTTATGAAACACTTGTTGAAAAAGGCTCAATTGTTGCTTGTAAAGAAGCAGGTCTTGTTCGAAGCGAAGGCAAGGAATATGTCATGAATGACGGTGACGTTGTTCTTTTCCGATTTAATGTTTAATAAAATCATCATAAATAAAAAAGGAGCAAACAAAAAATGAACTTTTCAAGAAAAGCTTTGGCTATCTTACTCTCCCTTCTTTGTGTTTTCCCCTTGTTTGTAATGCCCTCTTCAGCAGCTTCGGCTTGGATGATTGCTGACGGCTTCAACATCGAAAGAACGAATGGTACGATGGTTATTTACACCCCCGAATACGGTGAAACCACCGGAACAGACGATTCCGGCTATGAAGTAGTTGTTTCTAACAACATGGTTATAGGTGTCGGTCGTTTGGGCAACAACACCATTCCCGAAAACGGTTTTGTTGTTTCCGGCCACGACGATGAAGGCCACGGCAGACTTATGGCTTATTGGCTTAGACTACATTGCGAAATCGGCGACTATCTCTATTATTCCCCCGACGGAACCATTACTGTTTCCACTGAACCTTTGGAATCGGAAATGTTTTACACCGTTGTTAACTATTACACCTCATTCAACGGTTTGCGCGACGTAGACAATCTTGTTATCTACAACAGCATCGGTTCTTATACCGGCACCAACGACTGGGGCTTCGAAGTTGTTTGTACAAACGGTGTTATAAGTTCCATAGGCGGCAACAACAATCTCGTCCCTAACGAACTTGGAAGCTTTGTTCTTTCCGGCCACGGCGCCAAAGCAGATTGGCTCCAAAAGAACGCACGTCTTGGTATGTCTGTCGAAATCAGCCAGACCGACAAGACCGTTCATTTGATATATGACGAATATTCCGCAATCTCCGGAATGGAGCTTGAAATCGAATCACTTTGGGAAGATTTCAACACCTCGAAAAACAGATTCGACAACATCGATTATGATGCTGTAAGCACAGCTATCAAAAAGCTTGAAGCAGACGTTCAGACCGCAAAAGACAAGTTTGATGAAGACGGTGATACTCAGGCACTTTTCGATGCAATGACTAAGTTCAACGCCGATGCACAAGACACCGCACTTCTTATCAGCGAAAGCAGACCTATGGAATACCGTGCTGCTTGGGTAAGACCCGACCAGACGACCGCAAAAGACGTTGACGATTATGTTCAGAATCTTTACAACAACGGCATTAATACTCTCTGCATCGAAACTCTTTATGACAGCTGTATGATTATGCCTATGCCCGAAGACAGCTTGTTCGAGCAAAATCCTATGTTTAACGGCTTTGATGTACTTCAGGCGTATATTGATTCTTGTCATAAGCGTAATATGGAACTCCATGTTTGGCTTCCCGTATTCTTCGTTGGTTCCAGCGGTTCTAAGAACGCTTTTAGAAGCATTGGTATGAAGCGCAAGGACTGGCTTAGTGTCAGCAGTGACGGCAGACTCGCCGACGGCACGATTACCAATGGTTACATCATGCTCGACCCGAGTAACAAGGAAGCAAAAGAATTCCTTCTTGATACATACAAATATATCATTCAGCACTACGCTATCGACTCCTTCCAGCTTGACTACATCCGTTATTTCACCCGTACCCCTTCTCTCGATATGGGTTACACCGAAACTGCAATAGCTGAATTCGAAGCAAAATACGGTGTCGCCCCCGAATTCACTCCCGGTATGTCCTTCTGGAACGAATGGGTTCAGTTCAGAGCCGATTACATCTCCGACTTCGTGCTTCAGGTCAAGCTCATGATCGACGAATATGCTCCTCACGTTCTTCTCGCTGCAGCAGTTGTTCCCGATCCTAACGAAGCACTCAACTCTAACTATCAGGACTATAGCTATTGGGTAGACAGCGGATGGCTCGACCTCCTCTTCCCCATGGCATACAACAGCGGTTATCAATCCGCAATCCAAGGTTCTATCGACCGTTGCGGCGACTATGCATTTTCTGCAATCGGTCTGGGTATTTATACGGACGCAAACGAGGGAATGGACTATGAAGCAATGGACATGTTGCCTCAGGTTAAATACAACACCGCTTGTAATGCAAACGGTTCTGCATTCTTCAATTCTTACTGGTATCTCCAAAAGCTCACCGGTAAATACCTCACCAAAGGTCCGTTCCGTGATAAAGCAATCACCCCCACGCTCGATGTTGTACAAGCATCGAAGACACAGATCGAATACGCAAAGAGCAGAATCAACGATATCATCGTTCCTCTCGGCGGTATGAACGAAGCTGATGCAAAAACACTTGTAAGCTTGCTCGACAAACTTTCTGCATCCTTCGAAAAATACACCTACGATGTAGACGCGTACAAAGCGGTTGTGGATTTTGTTGGCGATCAAAACATCACCGTTGAAGCAAGCAATCGTATTCTCCAAGACGTTGAATTCTCTGTCCGAGCATATTCCGTAAACTGCAAGGTTGTCAATTCCGACGGTACTTTGGGCGATCCCAAGGTTCCCAACGAAGTTGAACTTCTTGACAAGCCCACACCCTCCAATCCTGTTGATACAAGCGACGTTTCTACCGAAGCTTCTGACGCTTCCGATAAGTCCGACGAAAACGAAAAAGGCGACGAAAACGAAAAGGGTAGCGACGACGGTTGCGATATCGTAGTTTGCGTCATTATCGTAGTTGCTATTCTTGCAATCATCGGTGGTGGATTGTTCTTCATCCTCAAGAAAAAGAAATCTGCAACCGCAGAAACCGCAACCGAAGAAGCTGTTGAAGTAACTGAAACTGTTGAAAATGCGGTTGAAGCAACCGAAGCTGTTGAAGAAACTTCCGAAACAACAGAAGAATAAAAAAAGAGCTTGTAACAACAAGCCGTGATTAATCCCACATAACAATCAACCCCAAGAAGTCAATAGACTTCTTGGGGTTTTCAATACAAAAAGAAATCCCGTTCCTTTTGGAACGGGA
>JAZOSQ010000014.1:0-10521 GCA_045657245.1 Eubacteriales bacterium
GTTTTACATACCGAAAAAAGGCAAAGAGCAACAAGCAGAAAAGCAAAAAAACCACAAAATATTCTTTTGGTCATAAAATTTTCCTATTCTAAGTAAAATACATACATCAAAATCAGCTCCTCACAACATCTGTGGGGAGCCGATTTGTTTTATAGCTTAGGGCTCAATGCCGTACTTGTTGAAGATCTTTTTGATTTCGCCGTTATTGGAAAGTTCAACGATGATCTTGTTGATTTCGGTTACCAAAGTTTCGCTGCCCTTTGCGAATGCGAATGCATAGGGTTCGGTGGTAACTTCGCCTTCGAGGATAACCAATCCGTCGCCGTCTTCGAGCATTTCGATAGCGGTGAGGTTGTCAACTACCCAAGCGTCAACCTTGCCGGTAGTGAGAGCTGCTTTTGCGTCTGCGTTAGCTTCGAAAGCTTGGCAGGTAAGTCCCATATCTTTACAGCCGGATTCTGCGGTAGTACCGGTCTGAACGGAAACGGTCTTGCCTTCAAGGTCGTCCTTGCCCTTGATTTCGCTGCCTTCTTTTACAACGATAACCTGTGCTGCGTTGTAATAGGGAAGCGAGAAGAGAGTTGTCTTTTCACGTTCGGGGGTAATGGTAATACCGGAAACACCAACGTCAAATTTCTTTGCCTGAATGCCGGGAAGAACTGCATCGAAGTTCATCTGTTCGATAACAAGCTCAACGCCCAATTTATCGCAGATGATGTTCATGATGTCGATTTCGATACCAACAACTTTGCCGCCTTCAAGATTTTCGAAGGGAGGGAAATCGGGGCTGGTAGCAATAACAAGCTTACCTGCGTTTTTAACTTCTGCCAATTTACCGGTAGCTTCTTCTTCTTTGCTGTTGTCTGCAGCTTGGCTTTCGGGTTTGCTGGTGTCTTCTGCGGTTTCGCAAGCAACAAGGCAAGCAAAGCAGAAAACAACCGCTAATAGGAGTGCAATTAATTTTTTCATTTCAAAAAACCTTTCTTTCTTTAAGTTGTGATTTATATGAAAACTATTTTATTTTTGTTTCAACAAATTTAATTTGTGTTTCAACAGAGGATACCGAAGTTCCGCCGAACGAGATTCGTTTTGAAACACAGGTTTCAAGCGAGATTTCTTCGAAAATATCACTGTCGAAAAGTTCGGAATGGGTTTTATATTCTTCGAGTGTCATGTCTTCCAAGACACATCGTCGTTTGATACATTCTGCGACGATAGTACCCGAGATCTTGTATGCCGTTCTGAATGGCATACCCTTCTTAACGAGGTAGTCTGCGAGGTCGGTTGCGTTTATAAATCCTTCCTGCGCCGCCTTTTTCATATTATCGGCACGGACAGACATCGTTGCTATCATCGGGATTGCAATTTCAAGACACATCTTAACCGTATCAACAGCATCAAAGACGCCTTCCTTGTCTTCCTGCATATCTTTGTTATATGCAAGAGGAAGACCCTTTAACGTTGTAAGAAGACCAATCAAATCGCCGTAAACTCTGCCCGTTTTGCCTCTAATAAGTTCTGCCATATCGGGATTCTTCTTTTGGGGCATAATCGACGAGCCCGTTGTGTATGCATCGGAAAGCTCGACAAATTTGAATTCCCAGCTCGACCAAAGAATTATTTCTTCCGAAAGTCTTGAAAGATGCATCATCAAGGTTGCGCTGCAGTTTAGGAACTCAACCGCAAAATCACGGTCGGAAACGCCGTCGATGCTGTTTTGGCAAACGCCGTCGAAGTTTAGCAATTCCGCCTCGTAAAAACGGTCTGTATCATAGGTCGTTCCCGCCAATGCGCAAGAGCCGATAGGCGAAACGTTAAGACGTTTTTTCATATCCGAGAATCTGTCGATATCTCTTAACAACATCATACAATATGCAAGAAGATGATGTGCGAAGGTTATCGGTTGGGCACGTTGAAGGTGCGTATATCCCGGCATTATCGTCATTTTGTTGGCTTTTGCCTGCGAAAGAAGTGCATCGATAAGCTCTTTAAGAAGAGAAATTATCGTATCTGCTTCATCACGAAGGTTCATTCTTAAATCAAGCGCAACTTGGTCGTTACGACTTCTTGCCGTATGCAATTTCTTGCCCACATCGCCCAATCGCTCGGTGAGAACCTGTTCGACGAACATATGGATATCTTCACATTCCATATTTATTGCCAATTCGCCCGATTCGATGTCGTTGAGTATTTTTTCAAGACCGTCGATAAGTACATCGGCTTCTTCTTTTGAAATAATACCCTTTGCGCCGAGCATTGAAGCATGCGCCATACTGCCTTTTATGTCCTGACGGTACATTCTCGAATCGAAGCTTATCGAGGAATTGAAATCGTCAGCGAGTTTGTCTGTTGTGCCGGCGGTTCTTCCCGCCCACATTTTAACAGCCATAATTTACTCCGTTTTTATTGTTTAGAGTTTACCCTGTTCACGCAATGCCTGAACCTGTGTGGGAAGACCCCAGAGGTTGATAAAGCCCTCTGCCTGCTTCTGGTCGTAATCGCTTTCGTCGAAGGTTACGAGGTTTTCGGAATAGAGAGAATAGGGAGAAGTTGTTCCTGCAGGAATAATGTTGCCCTTATAGAGCTTCAACTTAACAGTACCCGTAACGAACTTGTTGCTTTCGTTAGCGAATGCGGTGAGTGCTTCCTGCAAGGGAGAATACCATTTGCCGTTGTAAATAAGGTCTGCATAGTCAACGGCAAGCTTCTGCTTAACGTGGAGAGTGTCCTTATCAACGGTGAGCATTTCGAGCATTTCGTGTGCGAAATAAAGAATTGTTCCGCCGGGAGTTTCATAAACGCCACGGTCCTTCATACCTACAAGACGGTTTTCAACGATGTCGATAATACCGATACCGTTTGCACCGCCAACCTTGTTAAGCTCTGCGATGATCTTCGATGCCTTCATTTTTTCACCGTTGAATGCAACAGGTGCGCCTGCTTCGAAGTCGATAGAAATATATGTAGGTTCGTCGGGAGCCATCATAGGAGATACGCCCATTTCGAGGAAGCCGGGCTTATCATACATAGGTTCATTTGCGGGATCTTCGAGGTCAAGACCTTCGTGGGAAAGGTGCCAGAGGTTTTTATCTTTGGAATAGTTGGTTTCACGGCTTATCTTAAGAGGAACGTTATGCGCTTCTGCATAATCGATCTCTTCGTCACGGGACTTGATATCCCATTCACGCCAAGGAGCGATAATCTTCATTTCGGGAGCGAAACGCTTGATTGCAAGTTCGAAACGAACCTGGTCGTTACCCTTACCGGTTGCGCCGTGACAGATTGCATCTGCGCCTTCTGCAAGAGCAATTTCTGCAAGCTTCTTACCGATAACGGGACGGGCGAAAGCAGTACCGAGAAGGTAGGTTTCGTATTTTGCGTCCATCTTAAGAGCAGGAATGATGATTTCATCGACCATTTCGTCAACAAGGTCTGCAACGATAAGCTTGCTTGCGCCGGTCTTTATTGCCTTTTCTTCAAGACCTTCAAGCTCGTCTGCCTGACCAACGTTACCTGCAACGGCGATAACCTCGCAGTTGTTATAGTTTTCCTTCAACCACGGAATGATGATTGATGTATCAAGACCGCCCGAATAGGCAAGTACAACTTTTTTAATGTTTTCGTTTTTCATTTTCTGCCTCCAAAAAGCAATTCTGTTTCATTTTGCGTTGCCCATTATATACCCCTTTTTTGCACTTGTCAATAGGTAAAATGAAAAAATATTCAGGTTTTGCGAATATTTTTCAACATTTATGCATGCAACGATGTATATTATGCATATTTATGCATTTATACACGGTTTTTATGCATAAAACTGCCCCGCCGATGAAAATATACCGAATTTTCGTTTATATATTATATGTAAAAAACCGAGTGAATTTCTCACTCGGTTTTGTTTTTGCGTGTTAAATACAATTAAATTTTCATAAAAATCGGCGACATGTGTTCCTCCCCACAAAACAAGTTTTGCGGGGTCCCCATCTGTCGATTTTTATCCCTCTGAACATTGCGAGTGTCGAGTACCGTTTACGGTACGAGGCGCGAGGCGCGAGCGCACAATGTTCCAAAAAGCCGATTGAAAACCGTGCGTTTTCAATCGAGCACGGAGTGCTTCGGGGTCCCCTTAATAACCCTACAAAACTTCGTTTTGCAGGGAACCCTTACTTGCATTTTTGGGGAATTAAGCCACGCTTTCGATATAATCAGCGATTTCCTGAACGGTCTTGATTCCTGTAACTTCGTCGGGAATGATGATGTTCATTTCATCTTCAAGGGTCATAAGCATTTCAACAATATCAAGACTGTCTGCGCCGAGATCACGGATTACGTCTGCATTATCTGCGATTTCAGCAACGTCGATACGAAGCTGTTTTGCGATTACTTCTTTAACTCTGTCTATCATTTGCATATCAAAAAAATTCCTTTCTTTTGCTATATCGGTGTATATGATAATCGAAATCAATCGAAATTGCAATACCTTTTTAATTTTTTTACATTTTATCCGATTTCACGCGCCGTTTTCGGTTGACACAAATGTCATTTCGTGATAGAATACGATGATATAATAGGTATAGTATATATATCTATATTAGGAGTAATATTATGCTTATTTTAGGTATAGACCCCGGACTTGCGACAATAGGGTTTGGGCTGGTTATGAAAACGGGTGAAAAATACCGTGCTATCGAATATGGTGCAATAACCACCGCCCCCAAGCAGATGATTGAAAAACGTCTTTCGGACATATATAACGATATGACCGAGCTCTTGAAAAAATTCAAGCCCGACTGTGTTGCGATCGAAGAACTTTTCTTCAACAACAACACAACGACCGCCATCGACGTTGCTATGGCAAGAGGTGTTATTCTTCTTGCGGCGCATCAATGCGGTGTTGATATCTATGAATACACCCCTCTCGAAGTGAAAAGCTCGGTTGTCGGTTACGGCAGAGCCGAAAAACAACAGGTTCAATATATGGTCCGTCTTATGCTCGGACTCAATGAAACACCAAAGCCCGACGATACTGCCGATGCACTTGCACTTGCGCTCTGTCACGGCACACGTATTTCGGGTTATACAGGATAAAACGAAAAGGAAGGAGTACCAAAATATGATATATTTCTTGAACGGTAATCTTGCTCGTCTTTCGGGTGATTATGCCGTTATTGAATGTGGCGGTGTCGGTTTCAAGGTCGGAATCTCTCTCACCACAAGCTCAAAGCTTTCCAATTTACAGGACAAAAAGGTGCTTCTCTATACATATATGTCGGTGAGCGAGGATAATATGTCACTCTACGGCTTCTTTGAAGAAGACGAGCTTGATCTTTTCAAAAAGCTCATCTCGGTTTCGGGCATCGGCCCCAAAGCAGGTATTTCGATTCTCGGAACGTTTTCTCCCGACGACCTTCGTTCCGCAATCGCGAACAACGATGCAAAAACAATCGCTCAAGCCCCCGGTATTGGACTTAAGACCGCGCAAAAGGTCATTATCGAGCTTAAAGACAAGGTCGCGGGCGGTGATGCGGTTCTTCCTGCTTCAAAAGGCGGAAGCGGAAACAGCGAAAAAATGCTTCAAGTCGTCGACACTCTCGCCGTTTACGGATTTCCCCGTGCCCACGTTATTGAAACACTCAAAAAGCTTGATACATCTCTTCCCTTGGAAGAGCTTATTGCACAAACCTTACGTGTTCTCGGAAAGGAGGCAGGACGATAAATGCCTATCAATTCAAAGATACCCGATTATTCCGAGGATTTCGATTTTGAAAGCCGTTTGACTTCTGCGGAATTTACGGCGGAGGACGTAGAATCGGAATTTTCTCTCCGTCCGAAAACGCTTTCCGAATACGTCGGACAGAAAAAAGTCAAGGACAACCTTTCTGTCTTTATCAAGGCGGCGGAATCGAGAGGAGATTCGCTCGACCACGTTCTTCTTCACGGCCCTCCCGGCTTGGGTAAGACAACGCTTTCCTGCATAATCGCTTCCGAGCTTGGCGTTAATTTTAAAGTCACAAGCGGTCCTGCAATCGAAAAAGCAGGTGACCTTGCCGCACTTTTAACAACTCTTGAACGAAACGATATTCTCTTTATTGACGAAATACACCGTCTTCCCAGAACTGTCGAAGAAGTTCTCTATCCTGCGATGGAGGATTTTGCGCTCGACCTTATGATGGGCAAAGGACCTTCGGCTCGTTCGATCCGTATTCCCTTGAAGCCCTTCACCTTGATTGGTGCAACAACGAGAGCAGGTCAGCTTTCTTCCCCCTTGCGTGACAGATTCGGTATGGCTTTCCGTCTTGAACTTTATACCCCCGAAGAACTTTCGTTAATCATAACCCGTTCGGCAGGAATACTTGGTGTTCCGATTACCGCAGACGGAAGCTATGAGATCGCATTGCGTTCGAGAGGGACTCCGAGAATCGCAAACCGCTTCTTGAAGCGTGTTCGTGACTTCGCAACAGTCGAAGGAAACGGAGTTATCGATTTTGCGATAACGAGAAAGGCGCTTGATGCACTCGAAGTCGATGCACTCGGTCTTGATTCTGTCGACAGAAGAATGCTCTCTGCTATCATAAACCACTTTGGCGGCGGACCCGTCGGTCTTGAAACTCTTGCGGCGGTCATCGGTGAAGAAGCCGTTACGCTCGAAGACGTGTACGAGCCCTATCTTCTCCAGCTTGGATTTATTAACCGCACACCGAGAGGCAGATGTGCAACAAGAAGTGCATATCTCCATCTTGGACTTGAACCGCCGACCGATTCGAACGGCGGACAGATTACTTTTACGGAGCAATAATATGTTTTTTGCTGATAATTGGAAAGACTATCGCCTTTTGGATGCCGCTAACGGCAAAAGGTTGGAAAAATGGGGAGATTATATCCTCGTTCGTCCCGACCCTCAGGTTATCTGGAAGGGCGAAGAAAAAAGATATGAATGGAAAAAAGCCGACGGCGTTTATAAACGTTCGCGTTCGGGCGGCGGTGAATGGGTCAAAAAGGACGTGCCCGATGAATGGATAATTTCCTATGGTGATTTGAAGTTCGGTATTTCCCCTATGGGATTCAAGCACACAGGACTTTTCCCCGAACAAGCGGCGAATTGGGATTGGTTTTCCAAATTAATTAAAAACGCAGGCAGAGAGATTAAATTGCTGAACCTCTTTGCATATACGGGCGGTGCAAGTGTTGCGGCGGCGAAGGCAGGTGCTTTTGTCTGCCACGTTGATGCATCGAAGGGTATCGTTGCAAAAGCAAAGCGCAACGCCGAGCTTTCGAATATTCCTCAAAACAAGATTCGCTATATCGTCGACGACTGCTTTAAGTTCGTTGCACGTGAGATACGCAGAGGTAACAAATACGATGCCGTAATTCTCGACCCCCCTTCCTTCGGACGTGGTCCGGGGGGAGAAAAATGGGTTATCGAAGAATGTCTTGACGAGCTTGTCGAGCTTGTTTGTCAGGTTCTTTCCGACGAGCCGTTGTTTGTGCTCTTGAACTCCTACACAACGGGGCTTTCCCCTGCCGCAAACGGTTATGTTCTCAGAAAGCATACAAAACGTTTTGGCGGTAAAGTAATCAGCGAAGAACTTGGTATTCCGATTGAAGAAAGCGGAGAAGCATTGCCCTGCGGTGCTTCAAGCCGTTGGACACCAGATTTATAAGGAAAAGGTTTAATGTTTATACAGGCAAAAGGGGTTGAATTTTCCTATTCACCCGAAGACGAAAAGGTTTTAAATCGAATAGACGTTAATATCGAAAAGGGCAGTTATACCGCAATCCTCGGTCACAACGGTTGCGGAAAAAGCACTCTCGCAAAATTGCTCTGCGGTATCCTTTTGCCGACGGAAGGAAAGGTTTTTGTCGACGGACTTGATACCAACGACGAAGAAAATTCCTTCGAGATACGCAAAAAATGCGGTATGGTTTTCCAGAATCCCGACAACCAGCTTGTCGCAAGTATTGTCGAGGAAGACGTTGCTTTTGCACCCGAAAATCTCGGTCTTCCGAGAGAGGAAATAAGACGCCGTGTTGATAAAGCTCTCGAAACCGTTGGTATGACGGAATATTCAAAACACGCAACATATAAGCTCTCGGGCGGTCAGAAGCAGAGGATAGCAATCGCAGGTATTCTTGCGATGAGTCCCGAATGTATCATTTTTGACGAAGCAACGGCGATGCTCGATCCGACGGGCAGAAAAGAGCTTGTTGCGGCGATGAAGCGATTGAACCGAGAAATCGGCATAACCGTTGTTACAATCACCCACTATATGAACGAAGCTGTCGAAGCGGACAGAATTATTGTTATGAACCAAGGCGAGATTATCGCCGACGGCAACCCCGAAGAAATCTTTTCACAGGTCGAAAAGCTTCATTCGGTGTCGCTTGCCGTTCCGCAGGTTACCGAGCTTTTATACCAACTCGAAACCGACGGAATCAAAACAAAACGTGGCATACTTCACGCAATGGATGCCGCCGACGAGATTCAAAGACTTATCGGGGGTGAACGTGAATGACTGCACTTGAATTAAAGAATATCAGCGTTATCTATGGCGAAAACACACCTTTTCGCAAAGCGGCGCTTAATAATATCAACGTTTCCTTCGAAAAAGGCAGTGTGACGGGTATTATCGGACATACGGGAAGCGGAAAAAGTACTCTTGCTTCGCTTACGAACGGTCTTTTGAAGCCAACAGAGGGCGAAATATTGCTCTATGGCGAGAATATCTGGGCAAAACCGAAGGAAATGGTTAAGATTCGAAGCCGTGTGGGTTTGGTTTTCCAATATCCCGAATATCAGCTTTTCGACGAAACCGTCGAATCGGATATTGCCTTCGGACCGAAAAACATCGGTCTTTCGGAAGACGAAATCAGAGAAAGAGTCCGTCTTGCTTCCGAATTTTGCGGACTTTCGCAAAAGGAATTGAAAAAATCCCCATTCGAGCTTTCGGGGGGACAAACACGCCGTGCCGCAATCGCAGGTGTTATTGCGATGATGCCCGAGGTTTTGGTTCTTGACGAGCCCGCCGCGGGACTTGACCCGAAGGGCAAGGAAGAAATTTTGG
Source organism: Eubacteriales bacterium (assembly GCA_045657245.1). Lineage (GTDB taxonomy): Bacteria > Bacillota > Clostridia > Oscillospirales > CAG-382 > Coliplasma. Next base: position 9,060 of record JAZOSQ010000014.1, read on the forward strand.
GCGGTCTTGTCGAATATAAAAACACCTACGGCGCAACGTTGCTTATTATTTCACACAGTATGGAAGATATCGCCAAATATGCCGATAACATTCTTGTTATGAAGCAGGGCGAGGTTTATATGCAGGGCAACGTCGAAGAGATTTTTATGCAGGCGGAAAAGCTTTTCGATGCAAATCTCGACGTACCTCAAATTACAAAGCTGTTTATAGAGCTTAAAAAACGCAACCTTTGCAAATCCAACGACGTTTATACTGTTGGATATGCAAAGAAAGAAATTGAGAAACTTATTAAGGATTCCAAAAATGCTTAAAGACGTGACCTTCGGTCAATATTATCCGGGGAATTCACTGCTTCATAAAACCGACCCGAGATTCAAGATGTTGATACTCATCGAATATCTTGTAATCGTTCTTGCGGCAACGTCCGAAATCGCGGCGTTGGTATCGCTTTCCTTCACCGCTTTTTTGATTATGGTTTCGGGTATACGGTTTTCGGTGCTTATAAAATCGGTGAAGCCGTTGATGTTCGTGCTTATCTTCACAGCAGTGATTAACCTCTTTTTCACGAAAGCGGAAACGACACCGCTTGTCGATTTCTATTTCATAACTATATATAAAGAAGGTATCAGAACGGCGGTTATGATGCTTTTGCGCCTCGTTTCGCTCGTTTTGGGTACAAGTGTGCTTATCTCCTTCACGACAAGCCCTCTCGAGCTTACCGATGCGATCGAAAGTCTGCTTTCGCCGTTGAAGGTTATAAAGGTTCCCGTTCACGAATTCGCGATGATGATGTCTATCGCACTTCGCTTTATCCCGACACTCATCGAGGAAACAAACAAGATCATCTCTGCCCAAAAAGCCCGTTGTGCCGATTTTGACAGCGGAAACCTTCTCAGAAGGGTAAAATCTCTCATCCCCATTCTCATCCCGCTTTTCGTTTCGTCGATTCGACGTGCGGAAGAACTTGCAGACGCGATGGAATGCCGTTGCTATCACGGTGGAGAGGGCAGAACGAAATTGAAGGTTATGACAGCAAGACCATCCGATTTTGTTTTCCTTGTTGCTGTCACGGGATTGACTGTATTGATATTTTTTATAGGGTAAAAAAATGAGAGGATATATTCTCAAAATCGCATATAAAGGAACCGATTATTGCGGTTGGCAGGTACAACCCGAGAAAAAAACGGTTCAATCGACGGTTCAAACGGCAATTGAGGAAGCTTTCGGTGTTCCTGTTTCGCTCACCGGCTGTTCGAGAACCGATTCGGGCGTCCATGCAAACGGTTTTGTTGCGCTCGTTTCGGGAGAGTTGCCCGAAATACCGACGGATGCTTTCCCTCTTGCGATAAACACAAAATTACCTTGTGATATCGTCGTCAAGGAATCAAAAATCGCACCCGAAAATTTCCACCCTCGCTATGATGCACTGGGCAAGGAATATGTCTATTATATCCGCAACAGC
>JAZOSQ010000015.1:0-4766 GCA_045657245.1 Eubacteriales bacterium
GGGACCCCAAAATCACCCCAAAAAGTCTAACGACTTCTCGGGGACTCAAAAAAAAGAAAGCGGCACATTTGCGCCGCTTTGCAATTCGATTACGTTACGATTAGTCGAGGTTGAACTTCTTCTTGAACTTATCAACACGTCCGCCAGCATCAACAAACTTCTGTTTGCCGGTGAAGAAGGGGTGACATTTAGAGCATATATCAACCTTGAGATTTTCCTTAACGGATTTGGTAACATATTCTGCGCCGCAAGCACACTTGATTGTAGTGGTCTTGTAGTCGGGATGGAGATCCTGCTTCATTTTAGTTTTCCTCTCTTTCGTATGTTGAAGGAGCCGTGGCTCCGTTATTTCGCAATCTAAAGTATATCATAAGAAAACTTAAATTGCAATACCTTTTTTCGTATTTTTTCTGTTTTTTTCAAAGGTTCAAAAGATTGACGTTTTCACTTGCAATTTAATTAGCTTCATATTATAATATATCTTGTGATTTTTTGGTTTAAAGGAAAACTCTGATGAAATTAACTTATCTCGGAACAGCCGCCGCTGAAGGTTGGCCTGCATTATTTTGTAATTGTGAATACTGCAAGAAAGCGAAAGCACTTGGCGGCAAGAACATACGCACACGCTCGCAAGCGCTTATAAACGACGATCTTCTTATCGATTTCCCGACCGACACGCTTTCTCATGCGCAAAAAAACGGACTCGACCTTTCTGCCGTTAAATATTGCTTTGTAACACATTCGCATCTCGACCATTTCCAACCGTTAGACATTCTTTACCGTATCGGTTATGGTTATTCACACGATATGACCGAAAAGACTCTTACCTTCTATGGTAACGATTTCGTGAAAAGACGTTATGAGCATTTTATGGAGATCGAAGAAGAAAATTATCCGCCTCAAACCGAAATCCAAGAAATCAAGCCCTACGAAGCGATTCATGTCGGTGATTACAAAGTCACTCCCCTTCCTGCAAACCACACCGACCGTGAAACACCTTTCGTTTATCTTATCGAACAGGGCGACAAAACGATTCTTTATCTTCACGATACGGGTATGCTTTATGACGAGGTTTATGATTATCTCGAAAAGAACAACGTCAAAGCTGACCTTATAAGTTATGATTGCACCTATGTCGCGTTGCCGAGTGGTGGCAATCATCTCGGACTTGATTCTGTGCCTGTTTTGAGAGATAAGCTTAAAAGCATCGGCGTTTCCGATGACAAAACCATATCTGTCGTGAATCATTTTTCGCACAACGGTGGGTTACTTCACGACGAGCTTGTCGACGAGGCAAAAAAGATTGACTGTCTTGCTTCATACGACGGTATGATCGTTGAATTTTAGGAGGAATTTAATGAGTATTTCGAAAAAGATTATTGCGTTTTTCGTTGCTATAATAACCATATTTTCGTCGTTTTGTGTTTTCGCTTTGGCAGACACGGAAGGTTTGTCCATTTTCATTGACGGTGTCAACATTATGCGTTCTACCGATTCGGCGATAGTTTATGTTAATGTTGCTTCAACCAAGCAAGACCGTTGGGGGCACGACGTTGTTGTTGACAAAAACGGAAAAGTCACAAAAATCATCTCCTCGAACGATGCATCGGGCAACGACCTTGCCGTTCCCGAAGGCGGTATGGTAATTTCTTCAACCGGCGAGAAGGCAAAATGGTTCAAAAACAACGTTAGTGTCGGAACAAAACTTTTTTACGACGATTACACACAAAAGCTCTTTGTCTGTGACAAGGACGGATATTTTAGTCCCTATTTTGAAAAGACAATCAAGGTTAGCGGAAGCGACACCCAATACACAATCTCCGAAAACGGCGATGGTTCCAATTCCGCTTATGCTTATAAGGTTGCTGTTGACGGATTCGGTATTGTTTCTGCAAGAGGAAGCGATGCTGTTCTTCCCGACGGCGGATTTATCGTTTCGGCGGTTACGGATGAAGACCGACAGTTTCTTATTATGTATGCATTGGTTGGCGCGAAGTGTGTTATAAAGAACGGAGTTGCAACGTTTTCCTATACGAAGGATATGCCCAGAACCACCGTTGAATATACACTCGAAAACGCAAAAGCGAAGAAAGATTCGCTTACAAGCGGACATGTTTATTATTCCAAATCGATTGATGAATCAATCACCAACATCGAAAACATACTCAAAGAAGATATAACATACAAAACAGCAATCTATGCGGCAGGAAAGCTTTATAATTCGGTATGCGACGTTTATTCGGGTATCGAAGCAGGAAGCGAGCTTCGCGGCGCTTTCCATGTTCCTACCGAAACGAACGAAGAAGACGTCAAAAACACCATAAAAGCAGTAAAAGACGCGAACCTAAACACGATTATTCTCAAGCTTTCGAACGGTTACAACAGCTTTATTCCGCTTCCCTCCGGAAATAAATTCAAGCAGGACAAAAACTTCAACGGTTTTGACGTTCTTCAATCATTTTTGAACGTTGGCAAGGCGGAAGGTGTTTCGATTTCGCTTTGCATCGACGTTTATTATAACGAACACGCTTCCGTTGCAGAACCTAATTGGCTTTCCGAAACGAATTCCGATTCCGACGGGTTCAAGAATAAATATTTCTCCCCTGCTTCGACGGAATTTAAGGACTATTACCTCGAATACATTAAGTATATTGTCACAAAATACCCCGTCGAGCATATTATGTTCGATTACCTCAGATACCCGAAGTTTTCCGAAAGTTCCGACCTTGGTTATGACACGAAAACGCTCGAAGCATTTTCGAAAAAATACAAAGTTGTAATTGACGAGGTTGAAGCTATAAAAACCGAGCTTTTCGAATCGAAGCATTGGAAAGACTGGGTTGAGTTCAAAATGTCGCTTGTTTCGGATATGGCAAAAAGCATTTCCGAAACGATAAACAAAAACGCGCCTAACATTTCGACAACCGTAATTTCCGCTCGTGACAGTGTTGATTATTACTATATGCAGGATGCGTATGGTTGGATCGAAAAAGGATATTTCGACGGTCTTTGTCTTGCTCTTTATGAAGGCGACGAAAGCGAAAATGACAGTTTCGACAAAAACGCATACCATGACGGTATCGTCATTTCAAAAGGCAAAATTGCAAGTGCATATACCGGCAAAAACTCATTTTTCTTTGTCGGACTTGAAACTTCGTCAGACTTCGACGAGCAAACTCTCGCAAACGCCGTTGGAGAGATCCGTCGTGTTGGCGCAGACGGTTTTATTCTCGACAGCTTGAAGGGTTATCTCGACCGCAATTATTCGCTTATAAACAGTGTTATCAGCGACGTTGCAGAATCTCCTTTTGCGGATATAAAAAAGGTTGTAGGTTCGGTTCTTGAGTTTTCGAAAAAAAGAATCGAGAGTCTATATGGCCTTGAACAATGCACGAAAGAGGATTCCGATTCGGCTCTTAACAAAATCGATGCGTTTCTTGAAGATTTGGAAAACAACACAAATTCCATAAACACGATTCGCTCTATTCGTGACGATATCGCTATCGTTTTCGCGACAAATTCGGCGAAGGAAGAGATTCTTAAGGATTATGACAAGCTCTTGAAAATTGCGACGATAAGAGGTATTTCTGAACAAGAAATCGTCGAAGAGTCGAGCGATGACATAAGCGAAGAAATCTCCGACACAATTGTTAGTGAGATTCCCGAAGAAAGCAAACCGAGCAACATCGAAAACAACATTACGAACGATGACAACTCCGGAAGCACTATCGGAAACCTTCTTAGTAATATTGCAATCGACAAGATTCTCGTTTATGGTTTTGTAAGTTTAACGCTTATTAGCGCAATCGTCGCTATGATTGTTAGTGTTAAACGCAGAAACGCGAAACCGAAAAAGAGTCATATGCCGAAGGCAGTAAGAGAAACAGAAAACAAGGAAGATAACGAATAATTATATATTATTCAATGATTTTTGGGTTTTAACTGTTGACTTGAAAATAAATATGGTGTATAATTAGTCAGAAATAAAGATTATTACGGAGGAATTCATGATGAAACATATCAAGACTATCGAAACTCGTAACCTTTGCGACAGCGCAAAGAACGGTGGCTGTGGCGAATGCCAGACTTCTTGCCAGTCCGCTTGCAAGACCAGCTGCGGTATCGCAAACCAACAGTGCGAGAACAAGTCCGAAGAAAAATAATCGGATAATTATTCAAAAACGGCGCACTAGCGCCGTTTTTCTTGGTTAAGAGGAAATTTTATGATTCATCAATATAAATTAAACGGATATAACATCGTTCTCGACATCTGCTCGGGTTCAGTTCACGCTGTCGACGACGTTGCATACGATATTATTTCGCTTTTTGAAAACAAAACAAAAGACGAAATCATTGCAGAAATTAATTCCAAATATCTCGGTGTTGACGGTATTACCGAAAATGACATTTTGGAATGTTACGAGCAGATTAACGAGCTTAAGGAAGCAAATAAGCTTTTTGTCAAAGACACTTTTGAGCCGATGGCAGGCGAGCTTAAGAGAAAGACTTCCGGCGTTATCAAGGCGCTTTGTCTTCATATCGCACACACTTGTAATCTTAATTGCTCTTACTGTTTCGCAAGTCAGGGTAAATATCACGGCGAAAGAGCTTTGATGAGCTTTGAAACAGGAAAACGTGCTCTCGATTTTCTTGTTGAAAATTCGGGAAGCAGAAGGAATCTTGAGGTTGACTTCTTCGGCGGTGAGCCCTTGATGAACTTTGACGTTGTTAAACAGCTTGTCGAATATGCAAGAAGCATCGAAAAG
>JAZOSQ010000016.1:0-18682 GCA_045657245.1 Eubacteriales bacterium
ATGAGAGATGAGGAAAGAAAGATGGAAATTTCAAAGATTGTTATAACCGGCGGCCCTTGTGCAGGCAAGTCTACCGCTATGAGCTGGGTTCAAAATGCATTTACACAGATGGGATATACAGTTCTGTTTGTACCCGAGACAGCAACTGAACTTATTACCGGTGGTGTGGCACCGTGGACGTGTGGAACAAATGCAGAATATCAGAAATGCCAGTTGAAGTTGCAGATTGAAAAGGAGAATATTTTCGAGCAAGCAGCTCGTACTATGGCGGTTGACAAAGTCCTTATCGTTTGTGATCGCGGCACTCTTGACAACAAGGCATATATGGATAATATCGAGTTTGCAGAAGCAATACAGTTTATCGGTTCCAATGAAGTGGAACTTCGCGACAACTATGATGCTGTATTCCATCTGGTTACTGCAGCAAAAGGTGCAGTAGAGTTTTATACGACAGCAAACAACTCAGCCAGAACTGAAACCGTTGAGGAAGCTGCAGCACTCGACGATAAATTGATTTCAGCATGGACCGGCCATCCTCATTTGCGTGTAATTGATAACACCTCAACCTTTGAAGATAAGATGAAAAAATTGGTTGCTGAGATTGCTTCGTTCTTAGGTGAACCCGAACCGTATGAAATAGAGCGTAAATATTTGATTGAATATCCTGATATCAAATGGCTTGAGAGCAACCCTTCCTGCCAACGCATAGAGATAATTCAGACATATCTTAACAGTGCTGCCGGCGAAGAAGTTCGCGTTCGCCAGCGTGGTGTAGATGGGAACTATATCTACTTCCAGACTATTAAGAGAAAAATATCAGATGTGAAACGTGTGGAAATCGAACGACGCCTGTCGCAAGCAGAGTATCTAAAACTTTTGATGGAGGCAGATACAACGAAGCGCCAGATCCGCAAAACAAGATATTGTCTTACATATGATAATCAGTATTTTGAAATTGATGTATATCCGTTCTGGAACGATAAGGCTATTGCTGAGATTGAATTGAGCGATGAAAATGCAGCGATTGTATTCCCGAAGCAAATCAAGGTCATTAAGGAAGTTACTGATGATGATTCTTATAAGAATGCATCGTTAGCCAAAATATGAGAAGAGACAACCTATGGAGAGAAAAATAAATTGGCATTCTGGCTGTCACGATGAAATAGAGCTTGTTTATGATAAAGCCAATGAAAACGAGTCTGTTGCGGCTACTTTGATGGAACTTGAAACTATGGCGTTACAGGAAGCTGAAGAGAGCTGTGGAATGCTTAAAATGGGAGACAGTCCCATTACACGAGAGATGTTCCTTCAAATGAGTGAGCAGGATAAGGAAATGGTAATATATTACTTGTCCGGTGCAGGATTACAGGAATTTGTGCCCTCAATGACGGAAGGTAAAATAACCGTAACTTTTTCTCCTCATATCCAGAGAGTATTAGGATGCACAATGTTCTCTGTGCTAAATCGTCTTGAGAAACTGGATGGAGCATTCAACGTGATGTTTCCAAAGGCAACACTCGAACTGAGAGTTCCTCTTGGAGCTAAGAAAGGCATGATGAAATGTGAAATGCTCATTATGCAACTCTATCCGTGGCTGTCTATTACGGAAACATCAACCAATACTGTGTCAAGCACTTTAAATGTTCAGTCTCAGGACGAAACCAAGGCACCAACTGCAGATGCACCGAAAATACCTAAAGAGAACATAGAAAAGAAAGGTTTTTTTGCAAAACTTTTCGGCAAGAAATAAGCATAAATTAAATTTTGACGTTTTGAAACCAGCTTCGTCATCCATCTGAAAGTTGAAACCCGTGCAAGATTTTACAAGCAAAAGTCTTTCTTGTATCAATCTTGATGGGATTAGGCAAAAATCCTCGTTCGTAAGAACGAGGATTTTTACTTTTTAACTATTAACTCTTCACTTTTCACTGGGTCGATTTTTGGTAATTAATATAGAATGGTGAAGAAGTAAAGGTATCCGCGGAACCACCAAAAATATCTTTTTCGTAGCACATGATCCCCAATCCACGGAAAGTATGGAACACACAAATCGATCAAACAATTAAATAACCTTAAAAATCGAAAAAGAGTTGCGTTTATAAACAAAACTCTTTTCTTTTTTTCGTTGAAATGCCGATATATATTCTTTCTATATTCCTTGAAATTGTAAAATCAAAGTGTTATAATAAATAATGTATATATGTATTTTTTAGGAGGCAAAAATGAAAAGACTTTTTTCTATCATTCTTTCGTTGGCAATGATAATTGCGCTTGTCGTAATACCTGTTAATGCCAATGCGGTAACGGCTTCGTCAAGAGTTTCTCAAATTCTTTCTTCGATGTCGTTGCGTCAAAAAATAACACAAATGCTTATGCCCGATTTTCGTTATTGGGATATCAACGGTGATGGTTCTGTAAATTCTGATACAGAAATGTTCACCCAAATGACCGATGACGTACGTCAGATAATCGAGGATTACGATTTCGGCGCAGTCATCTATTTTGCTCAAAACCTAACAGGCACCGAGCAATCTTATTATCTCACAATGGAAATGCAAAAGGCCGCTACTAAAGACGGCGGTATACCGATGCTTATCGCAGCCGACCAAGAAGGCGGTATGGTTTATCGTCTTGGCACAGGTACAGCTTTGCCCGGCAATATGGCGCTCGGCGCGGCAACAGACCCTTCATATGCAAAAATGGCGGGTGAGATTATCGGTAGAGAACTTTCTTCTCTCGGTATCAACACCAACCTTGCTCCCGTTGTAGACGTTAATAACAACCCGAATAACCCCGTTATCGGTCTTCGTTCTTATAGCGACAATCCCGACCTTGTAGGTAATCTCGCTTCTGCGACTATCGCAGGTTTGAGAGAAAGTAACGTTATCGGCTGTGCAAAACATTTTCCCGGTCACGGCGATACTGAAACCGACTCTCACTATGGACTTCCTTCCGTTGATAAATCTTTGTCTGTTTTGAAGGAATGTGAGCTTAAACCCTATGAGATCGCAATCGAACAGGGAATTGATATGATAATGACCGCTCATATCCTTTATCCCCAGCTCGAATCCGATACAGCTTATTCCAATAAAACCGCTAAAAACGAATCCCTTCCCGCAACAATGTCCGACGATATCCTTACAGACCTTCTCAAAGGTGATATGGGCTTCGAAGGCGTTGTAATCACCGACGCGATGAATATGGAAGGTATCGCAAATAACTGGGACAACGTTCAAGCGTGCGTACTTGCTATTCAGGCAGGTGTAGATATGATTTGTATGCCTGTTTCGATGCGTACATCTGCAGACTTGTCCACTCTCGAAAGCATTATTTCGGGAATCCAGACAGCTGTTAACAACGGAACCATTCCTATGTCCCGTATTAATGATGCTGTAACGAGAATTCTCACAGTAAAGGAAAATCGTGGTATTCTTGATTGGAACGAAGAAGATTACACCGCCGGTTTTGCTTCTTATATGGTCGGTTCGGAACTCAACCGTCAGGCAGAACGCGAAATCGCGGCTGCGGCTGTAACTGTTGTACAGAACAAAAATAACGTTCTTCCCTTGAACGTAACTTCTTCCACAAAAGTCGTTGTCTATGTTCCTTATGAAGACGAAAAGGCACAGATCGCGATGGCTTGGAACCGTGCTAAGATTGCGGGTGTAGTTCCCGACGGTGCAACGCTTAACGTAGTTCAATACAGCAGTTCCGGTGCCGACACAAGTGCTATCAGCAGTGCAAATATTGTTATCGTCAACTCCGAAGTCTCTGCGTCTTCCAAAATGAATGGCGCAACTTGGGCATCGGCTGTTCCTATGTCTATCGTTTCTACTGCTGAAAATGCAGGCAAAACAACGGTCGTCATGTCTTCTGATAAACCCTATGACGTTCAATGCTATACGAATGCCGACGCGGTTTTGGCTGTTTACGGTTGTAAGGGTTCTTCCGTTGACCCGACCGAAGCATTGACCGGTAGCGTAACTTCTTCCGAAGCGGCATACGGTCCTAACATTATCGCAGGTATGGAAGTAATGCTCGGCGTATTCGGCGCACAGGGTAAGCTTCCTCTTGATATTCCTTCCTATAACGGAAGTACCTATACCAACAGCGTTCTTTACGCGAAGGGTACGGGTATAACGTATAACGCAAAACACGTTCACAACCTCACTCTCGTTGAGGAACGCGACGCGATCGCACAAGAGGGCTATAACAGAAGCTTCTATCAGTGCACAGGTTGCGGAATGTGGTTCGAAGATTCCAACGGAAAAACCGTTATAAAGGATAAATTCAGTCTTGTTGACGACGTCAGAACTGACTTGGAAGTCAACATCGAAGAAACTGCTTCCTTCTGGCTCACTCACTATAACACCCTCGCCAATGAAGGTGCAGGTACCGTAATCTCCACTTCCGGATTCAGTGGCGGTGCTTGGAACGACTCTTATGCTTTCGAACCTGTTTTGGGTACTGATGCATATAAACTCGTTGCAATCTCCCGCGGCTATACAAACGGCGGTACAGGTGTTCTTCCCGCTGTTCCCAAGGGTGGTTTCGTATATTCTTTGAACAGAGGTAACAGCCCGTATTATTCCGATAATTGCGACAATATGATCGCAAGAGCGCAAGAATGGGAAATCGGCGATCTCTTTGTGTTCGACGGTATCGATCTTTCGACCTTCTCTGTTCCCACAACAACATCGGGCACAAATTGGTATAACTCCTCTTACGTTTGTACAGCAACGTATAGCAAAGTAACGATCGAAGATCCCGTTCCCGATCATTCCGACGTTCTTCAGTTCGCAAGTGCAAACCTTACAATTACCGACGATATTGCCGTAAACTATAAGGTCAGCAATGCGACTATAACCGAAAATGCATACAGCAATCCCTACGTTGTGTTCGAAATGAACGGAAAAGAAACAACCGTTACCGAATATTCGGTTATCGACGGTAACCTTGTCTTCGACTATGAGAACGTTGCTCCTCACCAGATGGATGACGAGATAACCGCAACTCTTTATGCAACGAAGGAAGATAAGGTCTGTATCGGCGAAACCTTTAATTACAGCATAAAAGAATATTGCTATAACACGTTGGACAGATATAACACCAACGAATATTCGGAATTGAGAACACTCATAGTCGACCTTCTCAACTACGGTGCAAAATCTCAAGAATATATGAACTATAAGACGAATTCCTATGTCAATTCCGATTTAACGGCAATCCAAAAATCTTGGGGCACAGCTTCCGATAGGGAATTGAACACCGTTTTGGATACCGACTATGCAACAGTCGCAAACCCGACAGTGATTTGGAAAGCGGCAGGACTTAACCTCAAACAATCGGTCGGAATGCGTTTCCGCTTTGATGCAGAATCTCTTGACGGACTCACCGTAAAGGTAACAAGCGGTGGGGATGAATGGATTCTCGGCGAAGAAAACTTCGAAACCACCGTGAACGGTAACTATGTATTCTTCGAAGGCATGAGCGTTGCACAAATGAGCGAAGCAGTGTATGTTACCGCATATAAAGAAAACACCGCTGTAAGCGATACTTTGTGTTACAGCATCGAGTCGTATGCATATGCAAAACAAAACAACGAAGACAATGTTCTCGTTGAACTTGTAAAGGCGATGATTCGTTACGGCGACTCCGCAAAGGCATATATCGAATAATTATTTTTGAACCATAAAAAACACTCGGAAAGGAAACTTTTCGAGTGTTTTTCTGTGAGGTGCTATTGAAAAAGAACCTTTCAAATGATACAATAAAATATATAATAAAAATGTGGAGATTATCGATGAGAAAAATAATAAGTGTTTTCCTTTCGGCATTAATAATATTGTCCTCGGTTGCGGTATTGTTCGTTGTGAACGTGTCTGCCGTAATGACAATTTCGGGCGAAACATTAATTATAAAGACGAATATCGGCGATACCGTAAAATTTTCCGATTATTCCGTTTCGGGATTGAACGGAGAGCTAATATGGAAAGATTCCTCGGGTAACGAGATCAAAGAGTATATTCCTTCGGAAAACCGCGCGGTCAGTTTCAAAGTAACCGACGGAACGAATGAAAAGACGGTATATGTTCTTGCAAAGGATAAGTATGAATCCGATTACGTGATTTTCGAAACCGATTTTTCCGAATATAGCTCTGTTACCGATATGAGCAAGTCGGGGTGGTCGTTCCTTTCGTATGGGAACGATACGGGCGTGTCTAACCTTGATAACGGAACACTTAACGTCAATACAACCAATAAGAATTATTATCGTGTGCTTTTGCCTTCGTGGGTCGGTGATTTCGGAGATTATTCCGTGACCGTCAATGCGAAAATGGGCTCTGTAACCGATAAGACAAGATGGTTTGCTTTGATGTACCGTATTCAAAAGGTAAATATCGATAACGATTATTATCATATGTGTGTGCGTCAGAATGCGTCGGCATCAAACGGAATCGCCTTCTCGGAAAGGGTTTCGAGCTCTGCTTGGAACGATATCCAAAAAACAAACACACCCTATACCGACCTTTCCGACGGGTATCATAACTATAACGTCAAGGCATATGGCAAAAATCTCCAACATAACATCGACGGTACTGAATATCAATCGATCGACAGTACTGTAATAACAGGAACCGAAACCGCCACGAGCGCTTCCTATCTTGAAAAAGGCACAATAGGGCTGACAGCTTCTTCTCTTTCCGTTTCCGTAAGAAAAATAAGAATCACCCTTTTGGAAACAGTACCTTTCGAAAATAATCTTCTCAACTATATCACAAACGTTCAGTATTTAATGCTGAAAGACTATCAGGACACGATAACTTCGATAGATGCTCCCGAAAACGTTTTCATCGATATAACAAATTCCGATGCAAGCGGTATTCTTCCGAATTTAATCAAGAATAACGTGCTTCCCACGTTCGAGGTCGAAAGCGACGCGGAGGTATGGAACATAAAGGTTGCATCCGATGGCTTGAATAATAAAGATATAACGCTTATTTCGAGCAACGTTTCGGTTCTTGAGTATGCAAGTCGATGCGACAGCTCGTTCCGCAGAGGACTTGCTCTGACAAAAGAACTTGTCGATTCAAAAACTCCGAACGAATTGAGAACCCTCGTTCGCAGCGCACCAGCAACGTTTTGTGTGATTCCTGCCGAATGTGCGACAAAAGAATTCGTCTATGAACTTCAGGAACTTTGTGTTTCTGTTTGGGTAAGAATAAATTCCGAGCCCAATACCGATGAATTCGTTCTCGATACGGTAAAAGCAGTTTCGTCGGGTGTCAACGGTATCATTTCGAAATCCGCCTCCGCAGTAAATGCGACGATCAATAATCATTACGTTGAAAATGCAATGACTCGTACGTCTATTATGATCGGTCATAGAGGCAATCCCGGTGCAGGTCACGTCGGCAATTCAATGTCGAGCTTCCGTGCCGCTTATGAAAACGGCGCAGATATTCTTGAAATAGACGTCGAAAGAACGCTCGACGGCATACCTGTAATTGCCCATGCCGACAGCGATTTTGCGGATACCACAACGTATGACGGAACGAAGAAGATCAGCGAAGCGAATCTCTCTGAAATCAAACAATATTATCTCAACGGTACAACAGAACCGATTCCTACTCTCTATGAGGTTATCGAAGAATTCAAAGATAAAGATATCAAGATCTTTCTTGAATTCAAAAACACCGATACAACCGTAATTACGGTCAACGGCGTTTCGATGACAAAACAGGAAGCGTGTGTTAAATCTGCAATGGAAATAATTGTTTCGAACGGATGTGAAGCGATGTTCGACGTTATTTCCTTCGAAGAGGAAGCACTGACCTATACCCAAAAATATCTCCCCGGTATGTCAACGGGATTCCTCTGTTCACCCAACAAAGCGCAGTGGATATATCCGTATCTCACTCTTGATACAACCACCGAATATAAAGCATCAAACGTGCTTCTTTACGACGGCTATGGAACGAAGGAAGACGAAGATGAAATGACCGTTGCCCAAAAATACAAAAGCACGATCAACCCCTCAAACGGCAATATTTCATCGAAATATTTCAAAGAAGCGACCGATAGGGGTATGTCTGTTTGGCCTTGGACGTATTGGCCGGCGGGAATGAGCGAAGCGTTCCTCGGCGGTTGCGACGGCATCACGACCGACTATGTTCATTATGTCAAGAACGACGCGAAGTTCGTATATGCAGATAACCTTACCGTCGAAAAAGGAACAGAAACCTCTCCTTATCTCACTTCCGAATCATATGGCGGAACAAAGACGGTTGTTCTTCCCGACGATATAGTAATAAGCATCGTTGACGGCAATGACGTTGTAAAAGCCGAAAACGGAAAACTCGTCGGTATGAAGGAAGGTAGTGCAACGATTATCCTCGGTTATAAAACAAAAACTTGGGACGGTCTGGACTATGTTCTTTATTCCGAACCCGTCAAGGTGACGGTCGAGGATAACCATAAAGAAAAACTCTCCTTCACAAGCGTCGGACTTGTCGTAACCGATGATATTGCAACCGAATATAAAGCCAACGCGTCGATTCTTTCCGACGGCTATATAAATCCTTATGTTGTGTTCGAAATGAATAGGGAAACCATAACCGTGACCGAATATTCGGTTGCAGACGGTAAACTTGTTTTCAAATTCGAAAACATCGCGCCTCACGAGATGAATGATGTTATAACGGCAACCCTTTGTGCTTCGAAGGACGGCGAACTCTGTGTCGGCGAAAAATTCGAATACAGCATCAAGACCTATTGCTATAACACCTTGAAGAACTATAGCGATGACTCAAAATTGAGAACACTCATAGTTGATCTTCTCAACTACGGCGCAAAATCCCAAGAATATATGAACTATAAAACCGATTCATATGTTAATGCCGATTTGTCTGATGAACAAAAATCGTGGGCTTCTTCCGACAGAACCCTGATGACCGTTTCGAACATAATCCGCAATACTGACGTTAAACCGACTGTATTTTGGGAAACCGCGGGTCTTAACCTCGCTCAGTCCGTAGGAATTCGTCTCGGAATCAAAACCGAATCGACCGACGGCTTGTCCGTGAAGGTTGAACACGGGGAAGACGTTTGGGAGATCTATTCCGACGAATTCAAAATCGACGAAAACGGAATCTATTTCTGTTTCGACGGTATGAGCGTCGCTCAAATGAGTGAACGTGTATGCTTTACTGTTTACAACGGCGATACTGCGGTCAGCAACACGTTGTGTTACAGCATTGAGTCGTATGCATATGCAAAACAAAACAACGAAGACAACGTTCTCGTTGAACTCGTAAAGGCAATGATTCGTTACGGCGACTCCGCAAAGGCATATATTGGATAATTAAGAAAAACGCCCTTCCAAAAGGGCGTTTTTTACATATAACCTCATAATCGAACATTTTTATTGACAAAATCGTCAAAATATGATAGAATTTGTTGAATTGATGTATCATAGTAAAGGAGTGGGCGCTTATGTATAAGGACTATATTAAACGAGTGATAGATATCGTTCTTTCTTTTGTTGGCGGAATGGTATTGCTTCCCGTGTTTTTGATCGTTGCAGTTGCAATATATATCGACGATCCGGGTCCCGTTTTGTTCAAACAAAACCGAATCGGCAAGAATAAAAAAATCTTCGTGCTTCATAAGTTCAGAAGTATGAAACTCAAAACCCCCGACATTCCGACACATTTGCTCACCGACCCCGATCAATACATAACAAGAGTCGGAAAAGTAATCCGCAAATTAAGTCTTGACGAACTTCCTCAAATTTACGATATTTTAATCGGCAATATGTCGATAATCGGCCCCCGTCCTGCTCTATGGAACCAAGATGACCTTGTCGAAGAACGCGATAAATACGGCGCGAACGACGTTTGTCCCGGTCTTACCGGCTTGGCACAGATCAGCGGTCGTGACGAACTCGAAATCCCCGAAAAAGCGAAGGTGGACGGCGATTATGTTGCCGTACTTAACGGCGGTGGTTGGGGAGCGTTCAAAATGGACGTAAAATGCTTCTTCGGAACTATTTTGACTGTTCTCAAATCCGACGGTGTCGTCGAAGGCGGAACGGGAGAACTTAATAAGAATAAAGAAGAATAAAGAAGAAAACAAAGAAGAATAATTCAAAAACAGAGGTTTTTATACCTCTGTTTTTTTGTGAATGTGAATAAGAAGTAAAAACAATGTATAGATTTTTTGATAAGCGCTCTTTCGTGTTGACTTAAATATCGTTTTGTGCTAAAGTACCCGTTAAGCAAAAAATTAGAAGAGCAAAATATGAAAAAGATATCGTTATACATTTATAAATTCGTTGTATGGTTTCTGAAAATTATATATAAAGAATATGACTTCATCGGTTTGGAAAACGTGCCGAACGAACCTGTTATTTTCGTCGGAAATCATTCTCAAACGCACGGTCCTCTTTTTTCGGAATTATATTTTCCCTTTGAAATAAGAACCTGGTGCGCGGGTGAAATGATGAATCTCAAAGAAGTCCCCGGCTATACTTATAACGACTTCTGGTCGGATAAGCCGAAATCGGTAAGATGGTTTTATAAAATATCATCCTATTTGATTGCTCCGATTTCCGCGATCCTTTTCAATAACACAAAAACGATTCCTGTCTATCACGATAACAGAATACTAAAAACCTTCAAATCGACTCTTTCAACCCTTCAAGAAGGGAAGAGTGTCCTGATTTTTCCCGAGCATAGAGAAAAATATAACCATATCGTCTGCGACTTCCAACAAAAGTTCGTCGACGTGGCGAAAATGTATTATAATAAATATGGGAAATGCTTGAACTTCGTTCCTTTCTATCTTGCTCCCGAATTGAAAAAAATTCACTTTGCAAAACCCATAACCTATTGCCCCGATAACGATATACATCACGAACGAAACCGCGTTTGCAAATACCTAATGGAAACGATAACCGAAACGGCAACCTCACTTCCGATACATACCGTCGTTCCGTATAGAAACATTGATAAAAAGCAATATCCGAAGAATAAATAAGAAAACGGCTGCCGAAAGACAGCCGTTTTTTAATGATGAACGCGTTAATCGCAACAACTTGCAATGCATTTAACGAAACAAGCTGTGGCACTGATGACGAGTGAAAGCGAGAAGACGAGCAAACCGACAAGAACAACACCGACGGCACCTGCAGGAACGCCGACACCCAAAAGAACAACAGAGAATAAAGCCGCGCCGAGAATACCGACGATTGCCGTATTCAGTGAAGGACATAAACAGTCAAACGCGCCGTCACGACGGTTCAATGCAACCGAAATAGCCAAAACAGCAAGATAAACGACAGCGATACCGAGCGCAACCCAAAGAAACGCGGGTGTAACAACGATGGCACCCGAAATCTGAAGAAATGCGGCAACAATACCGACGATAAGACTTCCGATAACGGCGAAAAGGTTGCAATTACATTTGCAATTGCAGTTACAGTTAAACATAAATTTTCACCTCCCACTGCCAATATATGCAGTAAGAGGGAAAATTGAAATAATAAATCGTCAATCGGGTCTGCCTGTCAAATGACCTTCGTCCGTAAGGTCGGGATAACCAAACTGACGGAGAACCTCGTATGCAACGATGGCAACGGCGTTCGAAAGATTAAGAGAACGAACGAAACCTCTCATGGGAATACGAATACAGCGTTCGTAATTTGCTTCAAGCAACGGTTCGGGCAAACCGTGACTCTCCTTGCCGAACACAAGATAAATATCCATGTCCTTCGGATATTCGACTTCGGAATGACACTTTTGACCCTTGGTCGAACAAAAATAAAATTCTCCCTCGTTTTTTGAAATAAAATCCTCCCAATTCGGATATCTCGAAACGGTGAGGTATTGCCAATAGTCAAGCCCCGCGCGTCTAATCGTACGGTCGGAAAGCTCGAAACCGAGTGGTTCAATAAGATGAAGATGACAACCCGTCACAGCGCAGGTTCGGGAGATATTTCCCGTGTTCTGCGGAATTTCGGGCTCATAAAGAACAATATGAATCATAATTGCTTCCTCAAAAAACTCATTTTGAAGAATTATAACATTAATAAAAACTTTTATCAAGCGTTTATGCCTTTACAAACGGATAAAATAATGATAAAATAAACAAAAAGATTCACGGAGGAAAAATATGGCACAGAAAATTTTGAAAAGAAGCGAAGTTCCTGTTGAAAACACTTGGAACCTTGCGGATATGTTTGACAGCGACGATGCTTGGCTCAAAGAATACGAAGCATTAAAATCCTTCCCCGAAAAGATTATAGAATATAAAGGCAAACTCGGCGAAAGTGCGGCAACCTTGCTTAACTTCCTTCGCCTTGATGACGAAGTTTCGGAACGACTTTCCAAATTCTATGGATATGCAAGCTGTAAGGGTGACGAAGATACCGCAAACAGCTTCTATCAGGACTTCCGTGGTAAAGCGATGAGCACCTATGTTGCCGTTTCGGGCGCGGCTTCCTTTGCAACACCCGAAATCATGGCGATTCCCGAAGAAACGCTTGAATCGTTCTATAAGTCCGAACCCGCTCTCGAAGAATACAAAAGAAGTATCTATCAAATCCGCCGTCGCGCTTCTCATGTTCTCTCTCCCGAATGTGAACTCATTCTCGCTTCCGCGGGTGAAATGGCTGACGGCCCCGATAATATCTGCTCGACTCTCCGTAACGCCGATTTGAAATTCCCGCCCGTAAAGGATAAAGAGGGAAATGAACTCCCCTTGACGAACGGCTCTTTCGTTCCTATGTTGGAGAGCGAAGACGTTTCTTTCAGAAAACAGGTCTTCGAAACCTATTATAATAGATTGGGCGAATTCAAAAACACCGTTGCATCAACTCTCGATGCACAATTCAAACAACTTCTTTTCTTTGCCAAAGCGCGTAAGTATGGAAGCACGATAGAAGCGTCTCTCGACCGTACCGAAGTTCCCGTTGAAGTATATCATAACCTCATCGAAGCAGTTCATAACAATATGGACAAGATGTATCGTTATGTAGCACTTCGTAAAAAGCTTCTCGGTGTCGACGAGCTTCATATGTATGACGTTTATACTCCCATCGTTGCCGATGCCGCTTCCGAAATAACCTATGAAGAAGCAAAGGAAACGATTCTCGAAGCACTTGCAGTCCTCGGCGATGACTATGTTGAACTCTTGAAAGAGGGCTTCAATAACCGCTGGATCGACGTTTATGAAAACGAAGGAAAACGCGGCGGTGCGTATTCTTCGGGCAACAGCTTGCCCCACCCCTACGTTCTTCTCAACCATAAAGATAACCTCGACAGTATGTTCACCCTTGCTCACGAAATGGGACATGCGCTTCATAGCTATCACAGCGCAAAATATCAACCCGTTTCGACAAGTAACTATGTAATCTTCGTTGCCGAAGTCGCTTCGACCTGTAACGAGATATTGTTGATGCGCCACCTTCTCTCCAAGACCACCGATAAGAAGGAAAGAGCATATCTCATAAACCATTTCCTCGATCAATTCAAGGGTACTGTATACCGTCAGACGATGTTTGCCGAATTCGAACTTGCAATGGGCAGAATGTGTGAAAGCGGACAGACCTTGACCGCTGACGCACTTTCCGAAAAATATCACGAACTCAACAAACTCTATTTCGGTCCCGAAATGGTTTCCGATGACGGTATCGCACTCGAATGGGCGAGAATCCCTCACTTCTTCTATAACTATTATGTCTTCCAGTATGCAACAGGCTTCTCCGCCGCAGTTGCGATTGCATCTCGTATCCTCGAAGAAGGCGAACCTGCCGTCGCAGACTACAAAAAGTTCCTCTCCGGCGGTTCTTCGACAGATCCGATATCTCTCCTCAAAATCGCAGGTGTTGATATGTCCTCTCCCGAACCCGTCAACGCAGCTCTTAAACTCTTCGGCGAACTCATCGAAGAAATGGAAGAACTCTGCTAAAACCAATAATAAAAAATCCCTCGAATCGAGGGATTTTTTTGTTGTCGTGGTAATTGTCCATGTAATTACTGCTTTTTATTCTTAATATATTTAACACCTTCGGAAATCGGCAATATCAAAGCACCGATTGCGAGTGCAACCATATATTCCCAAACCGCAATTTCCTTGAAGGAAAACAACTTGCTCAAAGCGGGAACGAAGATAATCAAAGCGGTAAGAACGAACGAAGCCGCCATCGTAAGCCAAAGAATCTTGTTGTGCGAATCGAGTTTGAAAACACTCTTTTCGCGAGAACGAAGGTTGAACGAATGGATAATTTCTGCCATAGACATCGTAACGAATGCCATTGTCGTACCAAAGTTCTTTTCGATAGCATTGCCGATAAAGAAGGAAGCAAGAGTGAGAGCGGAAATACAAGCACCCTGCCAAACAACGTCAAAACCAAGTCCGTTTGCGAAAATACCTTCCTTGCTGTCACGGGGAGGAAGAACCATAACGTCGCCTTCCGCCTTTTCGGTACCAAGCCCAAGCGCAGGCAAGCTGTCGGTAATAAGATTGATCCAAAGAATGTGAATCGGCTTAAATACAGTCAATCCAAAGAGGGAAGCGATAAATACACTCAAAACTTCGCTGAGGTTAGAAGAGAGAAGGAATTGAATTGTTTTACGAACGTTTGCATAAATTCTTCTGCCTTCTTCAACAGCGTTTACGATCGTCGCGAAGTTGTCGTCGGCGAGAATCATATCAGCAACACCCTTTGTAACGTCTGTGCCCGTAATACCCATACCGACACCGATATCCGCCGTCTTAATGGAAGGAGCATCGTTAACACCGTCGCCTGTCATCGCTGTGATGAAACCAAGCTTTTTCCAAGCCGAAACGATTCTGACCTTGTGTTCGGGCTGAACTCTCGCATAAACCGAAAATTCTCTGATGCGTTCTTCCAATTCCTCGTCGGAAATGCCGTCGAGCTGCGAACCCGTAATGGCTTGACTTTCGTCGAGGATAATACCAAGCTGTTTGCCAATGGCAACCGCCGTATCAATATGGTCGCCCGTAATCATAACGGGACGAATTCCCGCGTTTTTACATCTCAAAACCGCATCGACGACCTCGGGACGAACAGGGTCTATCATGCCCGAAAGACCAATGAAGATGAGGTCTTTTTCAATATCCTCGGGGTCTTTGATTTCGGGAAGAGAAGCGTGAACCGTAAATGCCGCCGCAAGAACACGCAACGCCTTGTCGGCAAACGCTTTGTTTTGAGCCATAATAACTGCTCTTGCGTTGTCGTCAAGGTCATAAACCTTTCCGTCATCGGGGGAGATATATTTCGTACATCTCGAAAGTATAACGTCGGGCGCACCCTTCGTATATTGAAACACCTTTTCGTTCACAAGATGAAGGGTAGACATCATCTTTCTCGAAGAATCGAACGGTGCTTCCGAAACTCTCGGTTGTTGGAGATTAAGCTTGTTTCTGTCGAAACCGTTGTTGAAAGCAAACTGTTGCAAAGCCGCTTCCGTCGGTTCACCTGTAACCTTGCCTTCGTTGTCAACTTCCGCATCGTTACAAAGCGCGTTACAATAACAAAGAAGCTCGAAGTTGCCGGTGTAATGCTCGACAACAGTCATTTTGTTCTGTGTGAGAGTACCAGTTTTGTCACTACAAATAACCTGAGTACAACCAAGCGTTTCAACCGCTGTAAGCTTTCTGATGATAGCGTTCTGAGTCGCCATCTTCGAAACACCCATAGAAAGAACGATAGTAACAACTGCGCTCAAACCTTCGGGTATCGCCGCAACTGCAAGTGAAACGGCAACCATAAACGTGTCAAGAAGAACGTCACCGTTAATTTTTCCTGCGGAAATAAGGTTGATACCAAAAATAACAATACAAATACCTAGAACCGCAAAAGTAAGGATCTTGCTCAATTGTGCAAGTTTAACTTGAAGCGGAGTTTTTTCTTCCGCCGCATCGGTGATGGCTTCTGCAATCTTGCCCATTTCGGTGTCCATACCCGTCGCAACGACGATAGCTTTACCTCTGCCGTAAACGATGGTAGTACCCGTATATACCATATTGCTTCTGTCGCCGAGAGGGATATCACCGTCTTTCGCTTCAAGCGTAATAAAGGTTTTATCACTCGGTACCGATTCACCCGTGAGCGCGGATTCTTCCGCCTTAAGCGAAACGGCTTCAATAAGTCTTGCGTCTGCGGGGACTGCGTCGCCGGCTTCAAGAAGTATAACGTCACCGACAACAAGCTCTTCGCTCGTGAGGATATGAAGTTCGCCGTCGCGAAGTACCTTGCATTTCGCCTTCGTCATCTCTTTCAGAGCGTCGATCGCCTTTTCGGCTTTGTTTTCCTGAATAACACCCAAAACAGCGTTAAGGATAACAACAAAAAGAATGATAAATACGTCTGCGAGAGATTCGTTTTCAACAAGTGCGGTAATAAAACTGATCACCGCCGCTGCAAGTAAAACGATTGTCATCGGGTCGGTAAACTGCATCAAGAACTTTTTCCAAAGCGGTGTATGAGGCGGTTCTTCCAACTTGTTTGCGCCGTCGCGTTCGAAACGTGATTGTGCTTCGACGGAAGAAAGCCCCTTGCCCGAAGAACGAAGGGTTTCATAAACCTGTTCGATGCTTTCCAAATAGTGTTTCATCATAGACCTCTTTCATAAAAAAATAAGCAAGCACAATTATGACTAAAGCCAT
Organism: Eubacteriales bacterium; assembly: GCA_045657245.1. Classification (GTDB taxonomy): domain Bacteria; phylum Bacillota; class Clostridia; order Oscillospirales; family CAG-382; genus Coliplasma. The sequence continues at coordinate 16,696 of JAZOSQ010000016.1, forward strand.
AAAAGTCTTGCAATAAAACGCCGTTCCGGGCAAAAATGCCGGGATGTCGAAACGAGCGGGTGCGTTTAATCGCACTGCTACTCCCTTTTATTGACTCCATATTATCACAAACCGAAAAAAGTGTCAACAATCAATTTGTAAATTAATTCGTAATACCTTGAATCTATTGACAAAATTGAAGGATTATAATATAATATTGTGATTACGTATAAAACTTATTCGGAGGATATTTTATGGACAATAACCTTCTTGCCGAGCTTCTCTATCCGAACGTAAAAACGTTTCCTGCGGATATCGAAGCACGCTACCCCAAAAGAGAACTTCCCGAGGGGGCAAAAGTAACCCGTTTTGCACCGAGCCCCACAGGATTTCTTCATATAGGCAACCTTTACGGTGCATTTACCGATGAACGCTTGGCTCATACGTCGGGCGGTGTATTCTATCTCCGTATCGAAGATACCGATGCGAAACGTTCTGTTCCGAACGGTATATCAATAATCATCGAAACTCTCAAAAAGTTCGGTGTTAATTTCGATGAAGGTGCGGTTATCGACGGTGATAACGGTGCTTACGGCCCCTATCGCCAAAGCGAGAGAGCAGAAATATATCAGACTTACGCAAAACAGCTTATCCGTGAGGGTAAGGCATATCCGTGCTTCTGTACCGAAGCAGATTTGGAAGCAATCCGTAACAAACAGGAAGCAGAAAAGCTCACCCCCGGTTATTACGGAGAATTTGCAATCTGGCGTGATGCAAGTCTTGAAAAGATTCAGGAAAAACTCAATGAAGGTGCTTCTTTCGTTCTTCGCTTCCGTTCGGAAGGCGATATTAATAACAAGCTTAAGTTCAACGACCAGATAAAAGGCGATATCGACGTTACCGAAAACGATATCGACCATGTAATCCTCAAGAGCGACGGTATCCCGACATACCATTTCGCTCATGCCGTTGACGATCACCTTATGGGCACGACTCACGTTATTCGTGACGAAAGTTGGCTTTCGACCTTGCCTTTCCATATCCAACTTTTCAAAGCTCTCGGCTTTAAGATGCCCAAATATTGCCATACCGCTCAGGTCTTGAAGCTTGATAACGGCAACAAACGTAAGATTTCAAAACGTAAAGACCCCGAAGCTGCATTGACCTATTATCATTCTCAGGGCTATCCCGTCGAAGCCGTAAGAGAATATCTTATGACCTTGCTCAATTCCAACTTCGAGGAATGGCGTATCGCAAACCCGAATGCCGATATCGAGGAATTCAAGTTCACAACAAAGAAGATGAGTGTTTCGGGTTCGCTTTTCGATTTGGACAAGCTTAACGATATTTCGAAGAACGTAATCTCTCGTATGACTGCCGAAGAGGTCTATGAATATACTCTTGCTTGGGCGAAGGAAAACGATACCGATTTTGCAAAAATTCTCGAATTGGATAAGGATTATGCCGTTCGTATTCTTTCGATAGGCAGAGGAGGCAAGAAACCTCGAAAAGATATTGCTCTCTGGAGCGAAGTCAAGAACTATGTTTCTTTCTTCTATGATAACCTTTTCGAGAATATTGATGCAATCCCCGAAAACTTCAATAAAGCCGACGTTTCTGCGGTTTTGTCTGCGTTTGCTTCAAGCTATGACGAAACCGTTGAACAAAACGATTGGTTCGCAAATATCAAAGAAATCGCAAACAATAACGGCTTCTGCCCCGATATGAAGCTTTATAAACAAGACCCCACCGCCTTCAAAGGTTCGGTTGCCGACGTAAGTATGTTCCTCCGTGTTGCAGTAACCGGAAGAATGAACTCGCCCGACCTTTATGAAGTAATGCAGATACTCGGCAAAGACCGTGTTCTTGCGAGAGTAACGAAGGAGATTTAATTATATGGAATCAACCAATTTCATACATGAAATAATCGATAACGACCTAGCAAACAACCCCGGTCTTAAGGTTCATACCCGATTTCCGCCCGAACCTAACGGCTATCTCCATATCG
>JAZOSQ010000017.1:0-6899 GCA_045657245.1 Eubacteriales bacterium
ACCGAGTTTCTGTCGCTGATATTCGGGAGCAACGCAGAGAGGGCCAAAAGAAAGGATTTCTTTTCTGTTGCCTTTCTCATCCTCAAGCCATGCTTTTGTGTACATAATGTTACCGATGATTTTACCGTCCTTTTCAAGAACAAAAGCAAGTTCAGGTATAAAATCAGGATGATTTCTCATCTTGTGTACAAAATAATGCTCATCAGCCCCCGGCTTATAAACATTCCAAAAAGCTTCTCTGGTTAATTCTTCAACGGCTCTGTAATCTTTTTCGGTTTCTAAGCGTATCGTAATACTATCCATAAAAAACTCCTTTCACAAATCCAGGTTTATCGAACCAATTTTATAATGTATTATATCACTAAACACGATGTTTTTCAATGGCAATAAAATTAATCTATTTTCACAATGAAACGAATCTTTTCAAGATAAATTTCGTTGTGATTAGCAAGGGTTAAAAAGGGGTACGTTTAAATCCTCTCGCTTCGACTTTTGTTCGGTTAATTTTGATACAATGAAACTAATCTTTTGTGCCGAAGTGCCACAACCCCCTTACACCACAAGGCTTTTTAAGCAAAGAAAAAGCACGATGGTTTCGTATCAAAACCATCGTGCTGATATGGTCGGAGTGAGAGGATTCGAACCTCTCGCGGCCCTCACCGTTCGCATAGTCGTGTCACTCGTTGACTTTCGTCAACTTGCGATTCTCCTTGCTCTGCGGTGCTCTCTTCACAGAAAACGTCTCCCCGAGACCTTTTCTGCTCGTTCCCCCGTCATCCCGTTTCGGGACGACTTTGACCGAATGTTGCAAATCACACATCTTATCAAAACAAAAAACGAGGCAAAAGCCTCGTTTTTTGTTTTGGTCGGAGTGAGAGGATTCGAACCTCCGGCCTCGTCGTCCCGAACGACGCGCTCTACCAAACTGAGCCACACCCCGAAATTTATCTTTACACGCAAAGCGTATTATACAACAAATAAGTTAGATTGTCAACCAAAAAATCAAAAATTGCTTTTCTGCTATATTTTTATTCACGAAGCTATACAATGCACACAAAAAAAGACAGGTTTTGAAACCTGTCTTTTTTTATTTTCTATTAACTTAAATTTCCAAGCTATTGATTACGTTCTTCAAGCAATCTGCGCTACGTCTGAGTTTTGCCTGTTCTTCTTCGGTGAGGGGAAGAAGGATCTTATTGCTTGCGGTGCGATTACCGACAACGGTCAAAAGACTCAAAGCAACGTCGTCGATGCCGTATTCGCCGTGAAGCATTGTGGAAACCGTCAAGGTTGTATCAAGGCGGTTAAGCAAACACTTACATAGGTGGCAAACCGACATAGAAACTGCATAGAAGGTTGCACCCTTGCTGGAGATTACACGACCGCCGGAAGTACGCATATATTCTTCGACTTCGTCAAGGTTGAATTCGGGGTATTCGCCCTTATTCAAGAGATATTGAGGATAGTCGGGGATAGAAACGTTGGAAATGTTTGCGCAGGACCACGGAACGAAGGAAGTATCGCCGTGTTCGCCGAGAACAAAAGCGTGAACGTTCTTCTGGCTTACGGAATATACTTCTGCAACGCGAGAACGCAAGCGCGCGGTGTCCAAAATCGTACCACTACCGATAACACGGTCTTCGGGAATACCCGAAACCTTTGCGAAAACGTAGGTAAGCACGTCAACAGGGTTACTTACGATAATATAGGTTGCGTCGGGAGCGTATTTTACGATCTGACCTGCGATGGATTTGAGGATATTAACGTTGGTCTGTGCCAATTCCAATCTTGTCTGACCGGGTTTTCTTGCGATACCGGAAGTGATAACAACGATGTCCGATCCAACTGCATCTTCATAAGTGCCCGAATAGATATTGCAAGGGCTGAAGAAGGGAACACCCTGACGAATATCCAATGCTTCGCCCGATGCTTTTTCGGTATTGATATCGATCAAAACAATTTCAGATGCAACACCTGCTGTTGTCAAAGTATAGGCGATAGTAGCACCTACGTTACCTGTTCCGATTACTGTAATCTTATTCATATTGCCTCCATTATTTCAAAGCAGAAGTCGCTTCGGTTATACTTTTTCCTAACGCTTCTTTGCCATATTCATCAACTTGTTTTCTGTTCTTTTCGCCATGTGTGAGGCATCCCGCACCGCCGATACATCCGCCGACGCACGCCATACCTTCAATGAAGTTTGCATCCAACAATCCTTTTGACTTCTTAAGCAACGCCGCTTTACAAGCTTCGATGCCGTCGCAAGGAATCGCTTTGAGTTCCAAATCGAGATTCAATTCTTTCACTGCCTGTGCCAAAGCTTCGGTAAGTCCGCCCGAACGGGCAAAAATTCTTCCATAGTAGGATGCATCGTCAAGAGCGCCTTCTTCGAGAGTCATTATATCGATCTCACGGCTGTCAAAGAGAGCTTGTAATTCCTCGAACGTCAAAACCACGTCAACATACGGGGCAACGTCTTCCCTCTTGACCTCTTGTTTTTTTGCAGTGCAGGGGCCGATGAAGACCACTGCCGAATCGGGATCGTTTTTCTTGATATATTCACCCATTGCCGCCATAGGCGAGAGATTATGGGAAATATATTGAGCAAGTTCGGGGAATTGGCTTTCGATATAAGAAACGAAAGCAGGACAGCAAGAGCTTGTCAAGAATCCCTTTTCGCTCAACTCAAGCGCTTCTTTCTGAACAACGAGGTCTGCGCCTAATGCAGCTTCAACTACCTTTTGGAAGCCAAGCTGTTTCAAGCCCGTAACGACCTGACCGATTTTCGCATAAGAGAACTGACTCGCAATCGAAGGTGCAACAACAGCATAAACCTTCTTGCCGTTTACTGTTTCTTTAAGCAATCTTATCGCTTGAAGAATCATCGATTTATCGCTTATCGCACCGAAGGGGCACTGATAAACACAGGAACCGCAGGAAGTACATTTTGAATAGTCGATCTTTGCGGTATTTTCAGCATCGATGCTGATGGCTTTAACCTTACAAGCATTCTGACAAGGACGTTTTCTGTTGATAATTGCGGTATAGGGGCAAACCTTCGAGCAAAGACCACATTCGACGCATTTCGACTTATCGATATGGGCGACGTGGTTATGGTCGAACCATATTGCACCTCGACGGCAAACGTCTTCGCAACGGTGGGCAAGACAGCCACGACAAGAGTCGGTAACCTCGAACCCTGCGGCAGGACATTCGTCACAAGCGATATCGATAACCTCGACAACACCGGGAATATCTTTATTTCCGCCCATTGCCAATTTGATTCGTTCGGCAAGAATAGCTCTTTCTTTATAGACACAGCATCTCATCGTAGGCACTTTGCCGGGCGAAATGATCTTCGGAATGTCGGTGATATTCTCCAAAAGAGTATCCTTCCATTCCTCTTTCGCCACTTCTCGCAATACCTTATACTTTAAGTGCTGTATTTTGGTATCAAATTTTCTCATAGATTCTCCAAGGGTATAACAAAAAGAATCGTCGAGGATTGTTCCGAGAAACAATCCTCAGCGTTCTCATTAATATTTTATGCGAGGGAAACCAAATCTTTATTTCTTGGATTTGGTATAGTCAACGTGAAGAAGTTCGTGAGCTCTGCCCTTGATAACGTCACGGTACAAAGCTTCCATAAGGGGATTTTCTTCACTGCTTCTGATTTCCAACTTGCTGTCGGAGTTATAAAGTCCTGCGCTTCTTTCGTTGCGAAGTTCTTCTTTAACATAGGGCTGACCGCCGCCGCTTACACAACCGCCGGGACAAGCCATAACTTCGATAAAGTCGATATGTTCACCCGCTTTAACTCTTTCGAGCACTGCTTCGGCATTACCAAGACCGCTGACAACAACGATCTTGAGTTCTTTATCGCCGTAAGGAAGATTGAATTCCTTAATGTTCTTTGTGCCTCTCTGACCTGCATTTGCAACAGCCGCGAGAGATGCTTCACTCTTATCGGTTGTGACTCTGCGGAGAACCGCTTCGGTAACACCGCCTGTTACACCGAATATCAAGCCCGCGCCGGAAATCTTATCCAACGGAGAATCGACGGATTGAGGTTCAAGACAGTCGATCACGATACCCGATTCTTTGATCATTGTGATCAATTCCTGAGTCGTGATAACCGCATCAACGTTCGGTCCCAATTCGGTTCTGAATTCTTCGCGCTGTGCTTCGAACTTCTTACCTGTACAAGGCATTATTGCAACGTGGAACATCTTCTTTTCGGAATCCTTGTTCTGTTCCTTCAAAATCGAAGCCATCATCTGCATCGGGCTGCGACAGGTCGAAATGTTGGGCAAAAATTCGGGATGTTTCTTTTCGCAGAACTGAATCCAACCGGGACAGCAGGAAGTGATCAAAGGAAGGGTCTTGCCTTCTTCCAAGCGTTCGAGGAATTCTTTGGATTCTTCCATAACCGTCAAGTCTGCACTCAAGGTTGTATCATAGATTTCGTCAAATCCCATACGACGCAAAGCCGCAACGATCTTTCCGATTACGTCTTCGCCTTCTTTGATGTTGAGTTCTTTACCCAACGCTACACGAACCGCAGGGGCGATCTGAACGGTGGTCTTGATTTCGGGATTATCAATAGCACGCCATACACGGCTGATATCGTTTTTAACGACGATAGCGCCCGTGGGACAAACAGCAGCACACTGTCCACAACCGACACAGGTCGATTCCGAAAGAGGCATACCGAAAGCGGTGCTTATCGTCATATTTGCGCCTCTGTGAGCAAAGTCGATAGCGCCGACGTGCTGTATTTCGTGACAAACTCTTACACAATCACCGCAGAGAATGCATTTACCTGCATCTCTCGTAATGCAAGGAGAAGATTCGTCTTCGCCCTTGGTGGATTTTGCACGGTTGGGGAAACGAACGCCTTCGATGTTATAACGAACTGCAAATTCTTGAAGTTTGCACTTGTTGCTGTTTTCGCAAGTTGTGCAATCGCGGCAGTGGTTTGCAAGAAGGAGTTCCAAAATATTTTTACGATAGCGGCGAAGTCTTTCGGAATTTGTTTTTACCGATGCGCCTGCTTTGGGAGGAGTCGAGCAAGATGCTTCCAAACCGCCCCATTCGTTTTCAACCATACACATACGGCAAGCGCCATAGATTGAAAGCTCGGAATGATAGCAGAACGTGGGCATTTTGATGCCGATTTTACGGCAAAGTTCCAAAATGTTCTTTTCACCTTCGATTTCGACGGGTATACCGTCGATAATCATATATTTCTTTTCATCCATTTTCTCATACCTCCTTGATTGCCTTAAAGGCGCAGGCGTCGATACAGCTTCCGCAACGAATACACTTATTCAAATCGATGGAGAAGGGTTCTTTGATCTTGCCGCTGATTGCGCCGACAGGACAAATGCGAGAACACTTGCTGCAACCCTTACACAATTCGGGATCGATGACGATTCTCTTGAGCTTCTGACAAGCACCCGCAGGACAGCGTTTATCATAGATGTGTGCTTCATATTCGTTTCTGAAGTTACGAATAGTACTTACAACGGGAGAAGAAGCGGATTTACCAAGACCGCAAAGTGCAGTAGCGGAGATCGTATCGGAAAGTTCCAAAAGCAATTCGATATCGCCGTCTCGACCTTCACCTGCAACGATTCTTTCAAGGATTTCAAGCATTCTCTTCGTACCTTCACGGCAGGGAACGCATTTACCGCAGGATTCGTTCTGAGTAAAGTTCATAAAGAATCTTGCAACTTCTACCATACAAGTGTTGGAGTCCATTACAACGAGACCGCCGGAGCCGATCATCGCGCCAACCTTCTTGAGAGTATCGAAGTCCAAGGGAAGATCCAAATGTTCTTTGGTAAGACAAGCGCCCGAAGGACCGCCGATCTGAACAGCCTTGAATTCTCCGTCGCCACGCATACCGCCGCCGATATCGAAAATGATTTCGCGGAGAGTAGTACCCATGGGAACTTCAATCAAGCCGGTATTTCTTATGTTACCGGTCAAAGCGAATGCTTTTGTTCCGGGGCTCTTTTCGGTACCGTATTCACGGAACCATTCAGCACCGTTATTTATGATACTTGCAACGTTTGCATAGGTTTCAACGTTGTTCAAGCAAGTGGGCTTATCGAAAAGGCCTTGTTCAACGGTACGAGGGGGCTTAACACGGGGGAAACCGCGTTTGCCTTCGATAGATGCGGTCAAAGCAGAACCTTCACCGCAAACGAACGCACCTGCACCGCAGTTTATATGCATATGGAAGCAGAAATCGGTACCCAAGATGTTATCACCCAAAAGTCCCAATTCTTCTGCCTGAGCGATTGCGTTTCTCAAACGTTTTACTGCCAAAGGATATTCGGCACGAACGTAGATATAACCTTCGGATGCGCCGCAAGCGATAGCCGCGATCATCATACCTTCGAGCATTCTGTGGGGGTCGCCTTCCATGATGGAACGGTCCATAAACGCACCGGGGTCACCTTCGTCGCCGTTACAAACAACATATTTCGGCGTTGCCTTCTGACGTTTAACCTGTTCCCACTTTCTGCCTGCGGGGAATCCGCCGCCGCCTCTGCCACGAAGTGCAGATTCGGAAATTTGACCGACGATTTGGTCGGCATCCATTTCGAAAAGTGCTTTTTCCAAAGCGGTATAACCGCCGATAGCTATGTATTCACGGATGGAGTCAGCGTCAATTCTTCCGCAGTGCTCCAAAACGATACGAGTCTGCTGCTGATAGAAAGGAATTTCTTCCTGTTCTTTACATACTTTTCCGCCTTTCTGATAAGCGAGGCGTTCGATATGTTCACCGTTTAAAATTGTTTTTTCAACAATTTCTTCACAGTCTTCAAGTTTAACTTTTGTATAGAGCCAGCCTTCGGGATCAATTCTTAAAAGAGGACCCATTT
>JAZOSQ010000018.1:0-19314 GCA_045657245.1 Eubacteriales bacterium
GGATAACACTATTGTTACACCCCCTTATAAGTGTTTTTGTTGCAGTTTCTATAAGACAGTTTCCTGCACTGTGATAAACGGCATTTCCTTTAGCTACGGTGATTGTTTCAAGTGCAGAACAAAAATAAAATGCATGACCACCTATCGTAGTTACGGAAGACGGGATGGTGATACTCGTTAGACTATAGCAACAAGAAAATACATAATCACCTATCGTGGTTACGGAAGACGGGATGGTGATACTCGTTAGACTATAGCAATAATAAAATGCATAATCACCTATCGTGGTTACGGAAGACGGGATGGTGATACTCGTTAGACTTTCGCAATCATAAAATGCATAATCACCTATCGTGGTTACGGAAGACGGGATGGTGATACTTTTTAGACTTTCGCAAGAATAAAATGCTCTATCACCTATCGTGGTTACGGAAGACGGGATGGTGATACTTTTTAGACTTCTGCAACATTCAAATGCAGAATCACCTATCGTGGTTACGGAAGACGGGATGGTGATACTCGTTAGACTATAGCAATAAGAAAATGCATAATCACCTATCGTGGTTACGGAAGACGGGATGGTGATACTCGTTAGACTTTCGCAATCATAAAATGCATAATTGCCTATCGTGGTTACGGAAGACGGGATGGTGATACTCGTTAGACTTTCGCAATTATAAAATGCCCGTTCACCTATCTCTTTAACAGGTTTTCCGTTATAAGTTGACGGAATCACAACCTCGGATTCCGTTCCGTTATATCCCGAAACGATATAATATGCTCCGCCAGAGCTTTGCCCGTAAACCAAGCCTTCGGTGCCAACAGGTTCATCTGAGGGTTCTTCAGAGGGTTCGTCTATAACATATCCCCAAGTTACGATTGCGTCGTAAGGCTTCCAGTAATCACCCCAACGAGAGGGCTTGGATTCCGCTTCACAGTATATATTCGTTAGTCTAGCGCAATAAAAAAATGCATATTCGCCTATCGTGGTTACGGAAGACGGGATGGTGATACTCGTTAGACTTTCGCAATCATAAAATGCATATTCGCCTATCGTGGTTACGGAAGACGAGATGGTGATACTCGTTAGACTATAGCACTCATAAAATGCAAAATCACCTATCGTGGTTACGGAAGACGGGATGGTGATACTCGTTAGACTTACGCAACCAGCAAATGCATTACCACCTATCGTGGTTACGGAACCGTCAGAAGGGATGACACTATTGTTACACCCCCTTATAAGTGTTTTTGTTGCAGTTTCTATAAGACAGTTTCCTGCACTGTGATAAACGGCATTTCCTTTAGCTACGGTGATTGTTCCAAGTGCAAAACAACCCCAAAATGCATTATCACCTATCGTGGTTACGGAAGTCGGGATGGTGATACTCGTTAGACTATAGCAACATTCAAATGCACATGAGCCTATCGTGGTTACGGAAGTCGGGACGGTGATACTCGTTAGCCTTTCGCAACCAGCAAATGCACGATCATCTATCTCTTTAACAGGCAATCCGTTATATGTTGACGGAATCACAACAGAAGTTGCCGAGCCGGTGTAGTCATCGACAATATAGTATGTTCCGTCAGAGCTTTGCACGTAAACCAAGCCTTCTGTTCCTTCTGTCGCCAGCACCGTCAAGGGCATTATTGCGAGCAACATTGCAATAATTAACGCAAGTGAAATTAATCTTTTCATAATTTTTCTCCTTTTAATAACAGCTCTCGAAAATCGCCTTGATCTCGTCAAAGCCGAGAATTATCTGGCTTTCGACGGTACGGGTTTTTCCGAAGGTGCAGAGGTCGGCAAGGCGGTCGGCAACGTTTTCGATTCCGAAATCGGAGAGTTTCGTCGGCATACCGAGAGAAGCAAAATATTCCGCCATTTTCTCAATACCAAGCAAAGAAGCCTTTTCGTCGTCAGCTTCGGTCACGTCCCAAACACGTCTTGCAAACTGTGCAAAACGAGGGAGGTTCGATTTATAGACATATCTTCCCCAAGCAGGGAACAACACAGCAAGTCCTGCGCCGTGGGCAATATGGTCAAATTCACCGCTCAACGCGTGTTCAAGCTGATGTACGGCGAGTGCATCACGGCGGAAACAACCCGTCAAGCCGTTATGTGACAAGCTCGAAGCCCACATTATATTTGCTCTTGCATCATAATTTTCGGGTTCGGTCATAAGTATTTTTCCCGATTCGATAACCGATTTGAGAAGTCCTTCGGCAAGGCGATCGGTAAGGTCGGTCGCATCGAACGGAGTGAAATATCTTTCCATCGTATGCGCCATAATATCAACAATACCGCAAGCGGTCTGATATTTATCGACGGTGCAAGTGAGTTCAGGGTTGCAGATTGCAAATTTGCAACGGTTGAGGTCACTGCCCAAGCCACGTTTCATATTAAGCTCGGTATTTGTCAAAACTGCGGAACGGCTCATTTCACTTCCTGCGGCAGAGATAGTCAAAACACAGCCGACTGGGAGCGCCTTTTCCGCTTTTTCTTTACCCGTGATTATATCCCAAATATCGCTATCATTCATAGCGCCGATTGCCGTTGTTTTCGAGGAATCGAGAACACTTCCTCCGCCGACGGCGAGAATAAGCTCAACCTTTTCTTCCCTTGCAACCTTGACTGCTTCGCGGACAAAAGAAACCTTCGGGTTCGGCTCGACACCGCCCATCTCGACAAACTCGATGCCGTTTTCAACAAGCGAAGCAACGATAACGTCATAGAGTCCGCTTTTCTTAATACTTCCCTTGCCATATTGAAGCATTATCTTTTTATATCCATAATCTTTGATTATCTTCCCAACATCTTTCTCGGTATCACGTCCGAAAAAGACTTTTGTCGGGGTATGGTATGTGAAATTCTGCATATTTTATACCTTCTTAAACACTATTGCGCTTCTCGACGGGAGATAGCACTTGAATCCCTTCCAATCGTCGGGGGTTCTTTCTGCCGTGTAAATATATTCGCTGTCAATTCTGCCGAATCCGCCGAAAACAGCATCGTCGGTTGACATAATTACCTTATATTCCCCTTCCTCGAGAACGGGTACAAAATAGCCGTCGAAGGATTTTTCGGGGTGGAAATTGAAGGCGAAAATAACGTCGCCTTTGTTATACATTATAATTTTATCGTCTTGGTGAAGCCAACGGCTTTCGGGAACCTTTTCCAAGAGGTTTTCGGTCGTGATGAGCTTTATCATCGCTTTATCAAAATCGTTGAGTTCGCAATAACGCAAAAGCTCGTTATCGACAAGGTTCCATTGACGGCGGCAATAATGATAGCTCCAGCCGTTACCCTCTCTTGGAAAATCGATCCATTCGGGGTGGCCGAATTCATTGCCCATAAAGTTCAAATAACCTTCGCCCGCAACGGTAGAAGTGAGCAAGCGTATCATTTTATGGAGTGCGATACCCCTATCGACAACCATATTTCCGCCGAGCTTATTCATGCCCGTATACATATCGGCATCGCAAAGACGGAACATAATCGTTTTATCGCCTACAAGTGCTTGGTCGTGCGATTCGGCATAGCCGATATTTTTCTCTTTGGGTCTTCTCGAGATAAGCTCGTACCAGACCTTCAAAACGTCCCAATCTTGGTCCTTATATTCCTTCAAAAGCTTTATCCAAAGGTCAGGCACACCCATAGAAAGACGGTAATCAAAACCGATTCCGCCGTCTTTGATGGCAATACACATACCGGGCATTCCCGACATGTCTTCTGCAATAGTAAGTGCGTTGGGGTTTATCTCGTGAATCAATTCGTTCGCAAGTTGGAGATAGGTGACCGATTCAACGTCGGTATTCATCGAGAAATACATTGCATAGCTTGAAAAAGCACTTCCAAGCCCGTGGTCGTTATAGAGCATCGAGGTTACGCCGTCGAAACGGAAGCCGTCGAAATGGAAGGTTTCCATCCAATATTTGAGGTTCGAAAGAAGGAAATGCAAAACCTCGTTCTTGCCGTAATTGAAAAGCTTTGTACCCCAAGCGCTGTGATTACCCTTTTCGCCGACGTGGAAAAATTGATATTCCGTGCCGTCAAATTCGTTAAGACCTTCGTTCGTGTTCTTAACAGCGTGGGAATGAACAACGTCAAGAAGTACGGTTATGCCCATTTCGTGTGCGGTGTTGATAAGACGTTTAAGCCCGTCGCTCTTGCCGTATCTCGAAGACGCGGCGAAGAAGTTGGACACCTGATAACCGAACGAGCCGTAATAGGGGTGCTCCATTATCGCCATTATCTGAATTGTGTTATAGCCAAGCTCTTTTATTCTCGGAAGTATGTTTTCACGGAATTCGTCATAAGTTCCGATGCCGTATTTATCCTGCGCCATACCGATATGACATTCGTAAATAAGCGGTGCTTTTGTGGGAACAAACTCCGCATCTGTCCAGTCGAAATCGGCATTCGGTTCTTCGATTTCGGCGCACCAGAGGTGGTTTTCGGGGTCTTGGACAACTCTTGTTGCATAAAGAGGTATTCTGCGGAGAGTTTGTCCGTTATGTATGATCACGGCTTGAATCTTCTGACCTTCTTTGAGCGCATCTCTGCCCTTAAGCTCGACTTCGAAAACGCCGTTTTCAAGCTTTGTCATCGGGCAACCATAGACGTCCCAACCGTTGAAATCGCCCGTGAGGAACATTGCTTCCGCTGCGGGCGCCCATTCACGATAGACCCAACCGCCTTTTACACGGTGGAAGCCGAAATAGTTGTGTCCGTTGGCGAAGGAAGAAAGGCTTCTTTTCTTGCCGAGAAGCTCTTTTCTTTTGGATTTATAATTATCCATTCGCAAATTGATGTCATTTTCAAAATCTTTAAGATAGGGATCAATTTCAAGAATCTTATACATACCGACACCTCATAAATTTTATATTTGCAGAGCTTATATTTTTATTATACAACACTTATTTGGAAATTTCCATTGTTTTTTGCGATTTGTTCAACTATTTTTCGGGAGTATTGACAATCATAAAAAGATGTGGTATATTACTTTTCGCAAATAAAAAACGGCCCGTTAGTCAAGTGGCCAAGACGTCGCCCTCTCACGGCGAAGGCAGGGGTTCGACTCCCCTACGGGTCACCAAGAAAACAAACTCCGATTTTTTCGGGGTTTGTTTTTTGTTTTACGAAAATGGGGAGTCGAAGGGTGCGTGTTGAATGACAGTTCGGGGAACTAAAGGGGTCCCTGCGAAACTTGTTTCGTGGGGGAATTAAGACCGCACCACCGCTCCGACCGCAATCGGGCGACTCCCCTACGGCTCTCCAAGAAATCCTTCGAACTTGTTCGAGGGATTTTTTACTTATTACCTATTCCTTCTTAACTCTTCGCTATTCCAAGAATCACAAAGGATTTTTTGGGAAGTAAAAAGTAATAGTGAATAAGGAAAAAGTTGGGTGATTTTTCGGGGTTTGTTTTTTGTTTGCCTTGCAAAACCGATTCGGCTGTGTTATACTTTCATAGTAATAATTTTTTGGAGAACGTTATGAAGCAATTTTTAAGCAAATTCTTCGACAAGACCTTCTGGAAGTTCATACTCGTCGGAATTGCAAACACGGTTTTCGGTTACGGTATTTCGCTTTTGTGTCTTAACGTAATCGGGCTTGGACTTTGGATGTCTTCCGCCGCCGATTATGTTTTCGGAAGTATATTAAGCTATTTTCTGAATAAATTCTTCACCTTCGAAAGCAAGGGCAACACCAAGAAGACGATTATACGATTTACGATAAACATTGTTGTTTGTTACGTAATCTCGCTCGGTATCGCACAACCTTTGGTCGAATATATCCTCAAATCGCAATCCGAATTCATTCGCGATAACTGTGCTTTGTTGGTAAGCAAGGGCTTGTTTATTGCACTTAACTATATCGGACAAAGATTTTTTGTATTCAAGAACACAGAAGAAAAAGAAGCATAAAGGAGTTTTACAATATGAAAAAATCGTTGATTTTAATTTTAACCGCATTGCTTCTTCTCACCTCTGTTTTGAGTGTTTCTTGTGTTAAGAAGATCGAAAACGACGACGTCGTTTCAAAAGACAGCGAAGTTTCGCAAGAAAAAAACGAAAGCAAAGAAGAAGAGAAAGAACAACAAAACAAACCGCTTTCGCTTCGAATCGGCTCGTACAACATCGCCCACACCCGCTTTGTTGATTACAACATAAAGACCATCGCCGATGAAATCGTTTCGCTTGACCTCGACATCGTCGGTATTCAGGAAGTCGACCGTTTTGCGAAGAGATCCGACTATGTTGATATGCTCAAAGAACTTGTTCTGGAAAGCGGATATCCTTTCTGCAAGTTTTTCAAAGCAATCGACCTCGAAGGCGACAAAGCAACCCACGGTCAAGACGGCGAATACGGTCTTATCATTCTTTCGAAATATCCCATAAAGAAAACCGACACGGTAACTCTTGAATGTCCCAACATCGAACAGCGTATCGTCGCACACGCAGTTATCGACATCAAGGGTACGGACGTTGATTTTTATAACACCCACCTTTCTTTCGAAAACATTACGGTTCGTACAAAACAGTTTGAAACTCTCGCAAACCTAATCAAAGGCAAAAGCCCTTGTATTGTAACAGGTGACTTCAACATCGAAACCGCAAGTGAGTTTGATGCAATTCCTCTCAACCGCATCAACGCAAAGGACAAGACCTTTATAACCTATCCCGAAGACAAGCTTCCGCTCGATAACGTGTTCTATACCGATGACTTCAAATTCATTTCGAGCGATATGAACGTTACCGGTAATTCCGACCATAACTTGATCTACGGCGAATTTGAGTTCCAACCGAAACCAGTAACAAAAGGTTAAATCATAAAAGAAAAATGCAGGTGAAAACGCCTGCATTTTTTATTTACAAAAAATACACAAATTTTGGAAAATTCAGGGTTGACATAATGATTCTTGTGTTGTACTCTATAATCAAGAAAAGCGTTTTTAAACGCACAAAAAAATTTTAAAAAGGGGGAACTTCCTACGTTCAAAAAAATCATCGCTTCACTTCTTCTCGTTTCATTGTTTTTGCTTGCCTCTTGCACTAATGCAGGCACGTCCGACCAACAAAATTCAGCCACAAGCAAGGAAGAGAGTTCTTCCCCTGTTTCTAATACAGAAAGCGATATTTCGGAAGATAATTCGCAGGAAGATTCGGAAGACGACAACAAAATCGAGAATATTATTGCAGTACCCAAAGGATATATGGGATTAATAAGCCGTCTTCAAACCCTTGTTGAAGACCGTTTAAGTCCTTCGTTTGAATCGAATTGGAACAACGGCAACTTTGAAGATTACGAATTGCCTGATGAATTCTTGGGTAACCCGAAAAGAGAAATCGAGGGTGATTGGAGCAATATGGTTGTCGAAATGGGTTTACCCTATTCAGACCCCACCGTTGAAAAGTTTGGTTATGCGATAGCCGACCTCAACAAAGACGGTATTGACGAGCTTTTGTTCCTCAAAGACGACTATTCCATTCTTGCAATATTCACTCTTTGCGATAACCAACCCATTCTTTTGGACGCATTCTGGCCGAGATACGATTGTGCGATTTTGGAAAACGGCGATATATTCACTCAAGGTTCGGACGGTGCGGATTATTCCGTATTTACTGTTCGCAGCTTGGATAAAGATACTTGTGATTTCATAACGAAAACAGTTTTCGATTACAACAGCCACGACGAAATATACACGATAGAATCCGACGGTAAAAAAGAAACAGTTGACAGAGAAACCATGGACGACCGCTTGTCTGAATATCCCGAAGATTTTGAAGCAACAAACAGACTGTATCTTAAAGAAAACAACATCAAGTTTGTTAATTTCAAATAAAAAATATAAAAGAAAATGCAGGTTTTTACACCTGCATTTTTTGTTATCGGGGAATTTATTATTTATCCTCAAGCTTTTTCAAATCTTCGCTTACGTCGTCTTTGACTTTTATCGTGCCGATGACTTTAAGTTCGCCCTTGCCGAAGATTTTCAAGGATTGGTCGTTATTCATCTTGACCTTGATCTTGCCTGTCAAGAAGCTACTCTCAACAATAACACCTCTGCCCTTGGGGGTATCAACGATCGTATCGACCTTCGGGAAGGTTGCGTATTCTCTTTCATAGGTATCGTGTTCGAAACGCAAACAGCACATCAATCTTCCGCAAGCACCGCTTATCTTCGAAGATGAAAGCGAAAGGTTCTGTTCTTTTGCCATTTTTATCGAAACCTGTGCGAAATCGGGAAGGAAGGTGTTACAACAGAAGGGTCTGCCGCAGCTGCCAAGACCGCCGAAAAGCTTTGCTTCGTCACGAACACCGATCTGGCGGAGTTCGATTCTTGTTCTGAAAACACCCGCAAGGTCTTTGACAAGTTCACGGAAGTCAACACGTCCGTCGGCAGTGAAATAGAAACAGAGTTTTGCGTTATCGTGGGTATATTCAACGTCGACAAGCTGCATTTCCAAGCCGTTCTTCTCGACCTTTTCCTGCCAAATCGGTCTTGCTTTTTCTTCAAGACGGCGGTTTTCCGCGTTACGTTCGTCATCTTCCTTCGTTGCCTTGCGAAGTACGGGCTTTAACGGAAAAACAACTTCCGATTCGCCGACAAGCTTATTACCGAGCGAAACCTCGCCGTATTCGACACCGCGAACCGTTTCGACAACGGCGTGTTCACCCTTTTCGAACTTTATATCCTTCGGGGAGAAATAATAGACCTTTCCGCCGTTACGGAATTTTATGCCGACAACCTCGATCGTCTTTGCTTCTTCGGGTTCGGGAAGCTCCGCTTCGGGCTCGTAATCGAACATATATTTACGTTCGGGTTCGGGCTCGGGAGTGAATCCCGTTCCGAATTTCGACTCGGTTTGAACCTTGGTCTCTTTTTGTTCTTCAACAACGTTTTCCGTCGAAGGAGTTTCATTCTTATCGGTCGGTTTGTTGTTATTCGGACGTTTGTGGTGATGACGGTTACCGTTTCTGCCATAGCGGTGGTTACCTCTGCGGTTGTTACGGTTATTGTTTCCGCCGTTTTGCTTTATGTTTTCCTGTTTTTCGGTATTACGTTCGTTTTCCATTATCAATTCTCCGTATATTTTATCTCGCCGCCGCGGAAAGCAGATCGATCATAAGCTTTGATGCGGAAGCAGTTACGTTTGCGTTCCTTTCGAGCGCCTGAAGGCAGACCGTCGCCGATTCTCCCATCTTTGCAAGTGCTCTTTTCGAAGCCGAAGAAGCAAGGTCTTTACATTCCTCGGAAGCGAAAACATAGTTATTCTTTATGCCGTATTTCGACTTGAGCGAACCGTTGACGATTGAAACAAATTCGTTCAAAATTGCGCCGAGCTGATCTCTTTTATATTTCGGGGTGATGAGCGCAACGCCAAGCTCATAGCTTTTTTTCGAAATCGCAAGAGTTAAAAGGTTTTCGGCTTTGACACGTACCGTTTGGCTTGATTTCGAAAGATATTTTTCGGCGGTTCCATAGTTGCCGCAAGCACTTTCTATCGCGTTTCTAAGCTCGTTTCGGTTTATAAGCGGATTCTTTTTGAGAAGCAATTCTTCCATCTCCGAATCGCGCATACCGTCAAGATGGATTCTCTGACCACGTGATAAAACCGTCGGAAGAAGCGATGAACGGCTCTCGGTCAAGAGGAATATCGCGACCGTTTCGGGCGGTTCTTCGAAAAGCTTCAACAACGCGTTTTGCGATTCCTCGCGAAGCTTACCCGCGTTACAAACAATGAAAATTTGTTTTTCGGAATCGTTCGGTTTGAGCGAGGACTTTCGAATTATTTCACGTATGTCGGCAATTTGTGCCGTTTTTTCGTCGCCAACGATATGAATATCGGGGTGGTTTCCCGACAATGCCTTGCGACAGCTTTCACAATATCCGCACGGCTTGTCCCTTTCGGTACAAAGCATCGTTCTTGCACATTCAAGCGCAAAATCGAGCTTACCTATTCCGTCGGCTCCGTCGACGATATATGCGTGAGAGCAGAGTCCGTTTTTTGCTTTTGCCGAAAACAGTCTTGTTTCATCGGTGTTATACATCTGCTCCTCCGAAATTTTACAGTAGTCCTAATTTTATCTCATTGTTATAATAACACAAAATTTATAATAAATAAAGAGATTTTGCAAAAAATAATTTGACAAATATATAAAAAAGTTATAAACTTAAGTGTTAGTAAAAATATTAACCTTAATTTATAATACGGAGGGACAGATTATGAGTATAATCGTCGGTATTGACGTCGGCGGAAGCACGACTAAAATCGTCGGATTCGACGGAGAAAGACTCCTTTCGCCCCAACTTGTCAAAGCCAACGACCCGACCGCTTCGGTTTATGGTGCTTTCGGCAAATTTACAAGTGACAACAAAATCTCTCTTTCAAACATAGAAAAAGTTATGGTCACAGGTGTCGGCAGTGATTTTATCGGCGACAACATCTATGGCATCGAAACCGTTCACGTCAACGAGTTTATCGCAAACGGCAGGGGCGGTTTGTATTTGAGCAAAATCAACGAAGCCGTTATCGCAAGTCTTGGCACCGGCACGGCATACGTTTATGCAAACTCCGAAACGGGCGAATATGCCCATCTCGGCGGTACGGGTGTCGGTGGCGGTACGCTCGTCGGACTCGCAAACAAAATGCTTGGTATTCGCTCGGCTCAACACGTTGCAGAGCTTGCCGTCGGCGGAAGTCTCGAAAACATCGACCTTCATATTTCGGATATTACACAAAATGACATAAGCCCCACCCTTTCTGGCAACGCAACCGCTTCGAACTTTGGTAAAGTCAGCGAATTTGCGACGAAAGAGGATATCGCACTCGGGCTTGTCAATATGGTTTATGAAACCGTCGCAATGCTCGGTATCTTCTCCGCAAGAATGAAGGGCATCAAGGATATTGTACTTATCGGCAACCTTTCGGTTCTTCCTCAGGCAGAAAGCATCTTCGAACGACTCGAAAAAATGTTTGATATGAAATTTACTATTCCCGAAAATTCCGCGTACGGCACGGTTATCGGTGCGGCGCTCGAAGGGATCAAACGATAATAGGTGTATTATGGCTGAAAATAATAAATGGAACAAAAAAATATTCGCCCTGCTTCTTAACGAAGCGAAGGGCGTTCGTTCTTGGCGACAGTTTGCGACGGATTGCGACATAAGCTATGTCCAGATGAGAAAGCTTGCGCTTGGAACTCAGGAGAATCCCCCTCGTCCCAAGCTTATACGCAAGGTTGCATCCCATGCATTCGGAGAAATCGACCTTCAAGACCTTTTGTTCGCATCGGGTATCCACATCGGCGATACGAAGGTCGGACGTGACGCTTCCCGTCAGGACAATCCTTACGAAAAATATCGTTCGCTTTCGGTCAAAGACCGCAAGCTTGTCGATAAATTCATCGATTTTCTTCTTTCTCAATCGGATTCTGCGGAGCAAGACAATTAAAACATCAGAAAAAGAGCAATAATAAGGATAAATATATCGTTTTCGCTATCGGAATCGAGCAACAATAATATTCCGATGCCGATAAGTATCAAATCGTCAAGACGAAGGTTTCGAAGGAAATCGAGTCCGAAAAGCGATTTTGTTTCCTGTTTCATAACCGTTTTTTCTTGTGGTTGTGGCATCGGTTCTTCAATCGGTTCGGATACGAAATCCCCTCGAGCTCGGTTTTCGTTGTATTGACGTTCGAAATTATAAAGTTGACCTTCGCTTTGTATTCCGCCGAAATCTCTGCTATACATCGTTTTTCCTCACTTTCTGAAATTTTTCATCATAGATGCAACGTACATTGCTTTTATCAACGAATCGACTCTGTCACGTTTTTCTTCGCGCAGAAGCGGTTTTAACGAGCTTAGCAGTGCTATTGCAGGATCGCTTTGTGCAGGAAAAATATTGTTCGCCATGTCGGAAAATGCGTTATGGTTTGGCGCAGTTTCCTCTTTTTGAACGTTTTCGGTATTGACCGTCTGTTCTTTGGGTGTTGCACCAAATCCCGATGCTATCGCAGATATTTTCGCCATCGCTTCGGGGTCGGAAAGAACGGTTTTCAGTTTCGATGCGAAATCACCGTCCAAAGTTTACACCCCGTTCGTTCAAAAGATTCATAATCTCCGCGCTTTTTTCTTTCCCTGCGGCATCGATGAGCGATTTTGCTTCATCGGGAGAGATTTGCGAAAGCCGTTTTTTCAGCATATCGGGGTTTGAAATTATCGCTTCGGTGCGTGATTTACTTGCACCTGCCGCCTCTGCAATCGTTTTTGCCAAAGCGGAAAAGCTTTCGTTATCTAGCGAAAGCAATTTGTCAAGTTGTCTGCGGTCGAATTCCATTATAAATTCCTCCGTTATATATTTTTTAAAAAGGAGTGGCTATATCTTGTATATTTGCAAGCCCGAAAGAAACGTCAATCAGATCCGCACGCTAGTCTTTGTTTGCACTGTCGTTACGTCAGCCTTGTTTCTTCTCTCAACCTGTATCCAACAATACGCCTCTTTGATACGTCTTACGGCGATTTTATCGCTTGTTGTTTCTATCCTTCTCGTCGTCAGATATGCGCTGACCGAGTTTGAATATTCCGTATCGGCGGGCGATTTTACAATAACAAAAATAACCGGAAACCGCCGTCAAGTTGTTTGTAATCTTGCGCTCGAAACCGCAATTGACCTTATCGAAAAGCGCGATTACGACCATCTCCCAAGAAACGAGAAGGCGATTATTAAATATTCGCTCAATCAAAATATGAAAGCAAACAGTTTTGTGTTCCTTTGCGAGTTCAACGGAAAACGAGCCATGATAGAGTTCGAACCGAATCATGAATTCGTGGCTATTTTGAAAGACGAAATGAAGTTGAATAACAAAAACTCTTCCGAGTCTTAATACAGTTTATGCGCGCCAAAACTTTTTATTGCGTTTTTAAATCAAATTATTAATCCCTATCCGCTTTTTTAGAGGTTATCCCCTATGACTCAAAATAGAAGACCCATAAAAGAAATTTTAATCGCGTTATTGCTTGCCGCTTGCCTTTTGCTTGGTGTTTCGGTAGTTATGCTTGCGGAACAATTCGTGGGCAAGCCTCTGTTTTACAACGGAGAAATGAGCAACATAAAAATCAAAATATCCGAAGTTTGTGCTTCAAACAGTTCGCTTATTGCTTCCGACACGGGCGAATTTTTCGACTATGTAGAGCTTTATAATTACGGAAGCACAATCAATCTTTCGGGTTTTGGACTTTCCAACGAGGAGAACAACAGCATAACCTATAAATTCGGCGACATCGAATTCAAGGAAAACAGCTATATGGTGATTTTCCTTGACGGAAAGAATATTCCGTTCAAATTAAACGCAGGCGGAAACGAATATCTTTCGCTTGTCACTTGGGATGGAACTGTTGTTGACTCCCTCACAACCGTCAAAACGGCATCTAACGAGGTTATGCTTCTCGATGGGAATACATATTCCGTAACAGAGAATGCTTCACCCGGATATCCGAACACCGAAGAAGGCGCAAAGCTCTTCAGAAACGGTGTTAAGGACACCAACATGTCCCTTGTCATCAACGAAATTCTTACAGAAAACGGTTCGATATTGCCTGATTTTCAAGGTGAGTTCTGCGATATTATCGAGCTTAAAAACATTTCCCAAACTCCGATCGAGCTTTCGAACTATTTCATTTCCGACAACATTTCGGAACGTAATAAATGTTTACTCCCCAACAAAACACTCTCCCCCGGTGAAATTATAACTATTTTCGCATCGGGCAAAGATATTCTCGCTGAAAACGGTGAATTCCACACAAATTTCCGCCTTTCTGTCGGTGAAAGAGTCGTTTTGTCGCTTGGCGAGAAAAACGATTGGCAGGAAGTTCCGGTTTGTTCTGCCAACTGTTCGCTTTCCCGTGTTGCCGGCGAAAACGGTGTTGAATATCAGATTTTGTATGCAACCCCCGGTTTTGAAAACAACGAAGGTGGAAAAGAAGAGCTCGAGCTTTTGAGAATCGATTCAAACGCTCCACTCGTTATCAACGAGCTTTTACTTTCCTCCGACAAAACAGCATACGGCGGAAAGCTCCGCGACGTTATCGAAATTATGAACGTGTCCTCGAACGAGGTTTCGACGAAGGATTGGTTTATAAGCGATTCGGAAAGCGATCCCTTCAAGTTTGCACTCCCCGAAAAAACCTTGAAGCCCAACGAATGTATCGTTCTCTATGCCGAGAAGGGTGTCGGCGACAATGTTTGTGGCTTTGCGCTCTCGTCGGGTGATTCTTTATATCTCACAACCCCCGAAAGACGTTTTTCCGAACCCGTTTCCTGTGCCCCTGTCGGAGAAGGCAAATCGAAGGTTCGAAAGGTTGAAAACAACGAAACCGTTTATGTTAAGGATTCAATATCCATCGGATTCCCGAACGACAGCGAAGGCATCAAGGCATATTACAAAGCAACTCGTCCAAGCACAGTTGAAATTAGCGAAGCGGTTGCTCTTAACGCAAAATATATTGCAGGTCCCTATAAAACCTATCACGATTTTATCGAGCTTCACAATCGCACCGACAAAACAATCGATTTGAAGGGTTACTACCTCTCCGACGACGTTGAAGAACCGAGAAAGGGTTCGCTTGACGGTGTGAAGATTCCTGCGAATGGATATGTTGTGATTATTCTTTCAAACGACGGAGTGAATGTTCCGTCGGGTTATAAGGTTCTCAATTTCTCTTTGGCTTCCAAGGGAGAAACCGTATGTTTGTCAAAAGGCGACGAAATTATCGATTGTATGACGATTCCTTCGGTTGCAGGCAACACATCTTTCGGCAGAGCAAACGGAAGCGACGGTTTCTCGGTTTTGGCATCAGCAACCCCGAACGCGAAGAATTCTAAAAGTTCAAGTTCGGTAACCAAAACCCCGACCGCGTCCGTTCCTCAAGGTGTTTATGATAAAGATTCGGTTACAGTCGAACTTAAGGGCGAAGGCAATATCTATTACACCCTCGATTGCTCTGTTCCGAACGCAGAATCAACTCTTTATACCAAGCCGATAAAATTGACAAAGACCTCGGTTATTCGCTGTTTTGCCGTCGCGGACGGTAAAATCAAAAGTGATATAAATAACCTTACCTATGTCATAAACGAAAATGACACTCTCGAAACGGTCACAATCGTCACCACTCCCGAAAACCTCTATGACTATTATACGGGCATATATGAAACAGGTCCTAAAGCCGACGAAAACTTTCCCTATGAAGGCGCAAACTATTATGAACGCTGGGAAAAAGAAGCAACGGTGTCTTTCTTCGACAATGACGGCGGAGGTTTCTCCGAGGATTGCGGAATAAGAATCTTCGGTGGTCTTTCGAGAGCACTTCCGAAAAAATCGTTTGCTGTGTTTTTTCGAAAAACCTATGGCAGCAGCGACCTTAACTATAAACTTTTCGAGGACGAAACGCTCGACGTTTATGAATCTTTCGTTTTAAGAAACACGGGGCAGGATTTCAAACAGTCCTCGATGCGCGATGCAATGATAACCAAGATTGCGAACGAATATCTTGACATCGACATCCAAAACAATCGCCCTGTCGTCGTATATCTTAACGGTGAATTTTGGGGTATATATTTCATTCGTGAAAAGCTCAACGAAAATTACGTCGCAGGTCATTACAACGTCGCCCCCGAGGAAGCCCAGGTTGTTGTCGCAAATGGGCGAAAAAACGAAGATTACATGGCTCTCGTGAACTATGCAGCCGGCCATGACCTTTCAAAGAAAGAATATTACAATCATGTTTGTTCGCTTATGGACGTCAACAACTATGCCGACTATATCGTTGCAGAAATCATAATCGGCAACACCGACAACGGCAATATTCGTTTTTTCACATATGAAGGCGGAAAATGGCGATGGATGATGTATGACGTGGACCATGCGTTCCGTTCGGCAACCGTCAACACTGTTGCCGACCATCTTGACCCGAAGGGTACGGGAAGCGGAAAGAACTTTTCAACAAGACTCATTAATGCGCTTCTCAAAAATCCCGATTTCAAGAAAATGTTCCTTGAAAAACTTGCATATCAGCTCGAAAACGTTTGGACGGAAGACGTGGTACTTCCCTATATTGAAGAATATTCCAATAAAATCCAACCCGATATGAAAAAAGAGTGCGAACGCTGGGACAAAAGCTATGATAAATGGAAAAACTCAGTGTCGTCACTTAAATCCTTCATAAAGACAAGAAAAAAATACGTTATCTCGCACGTTAAAAGCAAATTCTCGCTTTCCGACGAAAAAATGCGCGAATACGGATTTAAGGTCTAAAGGAGGGGTCGAGCTTTGGCAGAACGCAGAGAAGAAAAATATCTTATCACCCTGCAGGAATATTCGAAAATCCGAAGCAGATTAAAACAGCTCCTCACACCCGACAAAAACGGTGTCGACGGCAAATATTCAATCTGTTCAATCTATTTTGACGACCCGTTCGACACGGCACTTTATGAAAAAGAAGACGGCAACCCCGTTCATATCAAGTTCCGCATCCGAACGTACAACGGCGAAAAGAAGATTATACGTCTTGAACGCAAAACGAAACGCGGTATCGTCACCGAAAAACATTCGGCGAAAATTACCGAAGCAGAGCTTGACAAGATTCTTTCGAACGAAAATATCGACGAGAACAGCGAATGTTTCGGACTTGTTTCGGAAATGCGTACAAAAGCGTTTCGCCCTGCCGTTGCTGTTAAATATAACCGCGAGGCATACGTTATGCCGTCACTTGGGATCCGCGTCACGTTCGACACGATGGTCGATGCACTCCCGCCCGAAAAGAACGCACTTTTCGGTTCTGATCTTCCGACGATACCTTCGTTGCCGAGAAACGAGGTTATTATGGAGATCAAATATTCACAACGTTGCCCGTCTTTTATAAGAAGAAGTTGCAAGACAAACGGTCTTCAGCTTTCGGTTTCTAAATATGCATTATGCCGTAAAGGAGAAATAAAATGAGTATTTTTGATGCTATTAAAAAAAGCGTTCTCGAAGGGTTTTCTTCGGACATAACGCTTGTTGATATTGCAATCGCACTTGGCGTTGCTTTTCTTGCAGGACTTTTCATCCTGCTTATCTATCGTCTTACACTTAAAGGTATTTCGCGAAACCGCACTTTCGAAGTGACCGTAATATTGATCACTCCCATTTCGGCGATGATAGTTCTTACGATAACCTCGAACCTTGCGCTATCGCTCGGTATGGTCGGTGCGCTTTCGATAATCCGTTTCCGTACCGCAATCAAAGATGCTTCCGACACGGTATTTCTTTTCTGGGCTGTTGCGGCAGGTATCACCGCAGGTGCACATTTTTATAAGATAACCATAATCGGCTGTCTTTTCATCGGACTTGCTTCTTTCATAATCTTGAAGCTCTCCTCCGCAGGCGCAAGACCTTATCTTCTCGTTGTTCGTGCTTCGAACGATTCGGCTATTGAATACACCTCGAAGATTCTTTCTTCGAATCGAATCAGAAGCCGTCTTAGTTCACTCGTTCAGAACGATGATTATACCGAAGTTATTTATGAAATCGCACTTCCCAAGGCATACCAAAAGCTCGTTTCCGCATTGGGCAACGTTCCTGATATCGTTTCTGTTTCCCTCGTTGATTGCCGTAATTAACGGCTTCGATTTTGAGCGAGAACTAAATACAAAAATACTGCCTTTATTCAGGCAGTATTTTTTTCTTTATAGGAAATAAGGCGTTTTATGATTATTGCGCCGATCGGGAAAATGAAGATACCAATAACACCCATAAGTTCAAGACCGATATACATACTTGCCAACGAAGCCAACGGCGAAAGTCCAATGAACTTTCCGACAATTTTCGGCTCGAGAATCTGTCGCACGACGGTTATGACGGCATAGGTTACCAAAAGCCCTGTGCCGAGAGTATAGTTGCCCGCAAACAAGCCAACGATTGCCCAAGGGATCAAAACCGTTCCCGTGCCTAAAACGGGGAGAATATCGACGATTGAAATTAACAAAGCCAAGATGAAGGAATAGTCAAGACCGATAATTAAAAACGATAACAAAAGCTCGGAAAATGTTATCAAAAACAGCAATCCGTAAGCATTAAGATATTTCCCCGCTGTTTCGGAAAGTGCATCCTTCCCCTTTTTTAGAAATTTTTGAACGTCTTTCGGGAACAGCGAGAGGAAAAAACAATTGATCCGAACACGGTCGACTGCAAAATAATAGGTTGAAATGATTATAACGGCGAAGGAAAGAAGTGTTTTCGGCACGAACGCTGCGATACTGCCCAAGAAGGAAAGTATATCTCCCGAAACCCTTTCTCCGAAGGAAAGTGTCATCGAAAGAAGCTCTTCGTCGAGGTTGGAACGCATCTCCCAAAGCCGTTCCCTAACGTCGAAAAACGGGACGTATGAATTTATCTTTTCTATCATATCGTAAGCGTATCCGTCGTCGGTACGCATTTGATATACAACAGATTTAAGATTTTCGCCAAGCGTGGTTATCTCGAAAAGCATTCTTTTTACAACCGCAAAGACCAAAAACGCGAGGACTATCGCAACGAGTACAACAACAAAAAGAACGAAGAACCGCTTTGGAAAACGGTCGTGTGATTCGGAATAACGCACAACGGGACGAAAACATTCCGCAAAAATATAGGCAATAAAAAACGGTAGTAACGCGCTCCAAAGATATCGGAAAACAAGATAGAGCACCGCAAGGGCGACGGCGACATACATTGTTATGACGGCAAATTTTTTATACGGCTCGGTCGGAAGCATCGAAAATCTCCACAAAGATGAATTTGTTTGCAATTATTATATGCATTCCGTTCCAAAAAATACTAAAAAGCCAAATAAAGACAAGAAAAAAGAATAAATTTGTGTTGACATTTATATTCAACTGTGATATAATAACCAAGCGCTTTGAGGCGGGAACGCCAAAAAAGGCGAAAAATGAATAACAATTTGGAGAAGTCGCTTAGCTGGTCGAGGGCGCACGACTGGAAATCGTGTAACGGATAAAACCGTTCGAGGGTTCGAATCCCTCCTTCTCCGCCAAAACAAAAAAGACAGGTTTTATACTTGTCTTTTTTGTTTTTGTGTTGATAACGTAAATGGGATTCGAACGGGTCGGGAGTGAATGACGTGCCGGGGGCACGTCAGAGCCGACCCTGACCGAGCCCGCAGGCGAGAACGAATCCCTCCTTCTCCGCTAAAAACGAAAAGAGTACTTTATGTACTCTTTTTGTTTTTGATATATGGGGTCCCCGAAAATGAGGAACGAATTTTTGGG
>JAZOSQ010000019.1:0-6027 GCA_045657245.1 Eubacteriales bacterium
GTGCCTTAACGAGAACTTCGCCACAAACGGTACAAGTCTGTTCGTTTACACAGTCAGCAGCCGCACCGGGGGTATGACCAAGAGCTTTAACAAGAACTTCACCACATACGGTACAAGTCTGATCGTTTTCACAATCTGCCGCTGCACCGGGGGTATGGCCAAGAGCTTTAACGAGAACTTCGCCACAAACGGTACAGGTCTGATCGTTTACACAGTCAGCTTCTGCGCCGGGGGTGTGACCGAATGCGGTTTCAAGAACGTCGCCACAAACGGTACAAGTCTGATCTTCGGTACAAGTTGCATCAGCACCGGGGGTATGGCCAAGTGCCTTAACGAGAACTTCGCCACATACGGTACAGGTCTGATCGTTTACACAGTCAGCTTCTGCACCGGGAGTGTGTCCGAGAGCTTTAACGAGAACTTCGCCACAAGTTGTACATACCTGATCGGTGGTACAGGTTGCTTCTGCGCCGGGAACGTGAACGTGATCTCTTTCGTATCCACATTCACATTTATCGCCGTCGAAGGTATGTTCTGCAAGATCTTCGATTTCGCCACAACCGTTAGCACATTCGCGCCAGTGGTTGTCGTCATCATATTTCCATTCGGAGCTGTAGTTATGACCGAGCTTTCCAACGAGAACTTCGCCACAAACGGTACAAACCTGATCTTCTGTACAGGTTGCTTCTTCGATGTTGGGAGTATGGCCGAGAGCAGCTTCCATGAGTTTGCCGCAGTTGTCGCAACGAACTTCGGTTGTACAGTCCGCAACGGTGGAGGTGGAGTGAGCTGTGATTGTTCTTTCAATACCGGTACCGCTGTATTTTTCAAAGCTGGTTTCGGTATTCTTCATCGCGAGAACGCTTTCGGTGGGGATAGAAATTACGATATCATCGGTGATATCTTCTTTTACTTCGAATTGAAATTCAAAGGTGAGTTCGTTGAGGGTGTTTGCGAAATCTGCTTTGTCGATGCTGACGGTTGCAGCAATAACGTTGATAACACCGTCGTTGAGAGCAACAGCGTTGCCGTCTGCGTCAATGGTGTGTTTTACGTTGGAGAGGTTTTCCCAAGATTCATCGGGAGTGTATTTGATACAATCAAGACCGTTGTCGTTATCTTCGTCAAGATCATTCAAAAGAACGAGCTTATCGCTATCATAGTTCAAAGTGAAGCCGAGACCGGAAATACCGTCTTCGATTGTGAAGGTGTTGGTTTCAACTCTAACGCTCAAGGTTTCGCCTGCGTCATAGCACTTTGTAGCGCTGATAACGAGATCCAACGCATCGGTATATTCATAGGAAGGACCATCGTCGTCCGTGGTTTCAAAAATAAGCTGTGCGCCTTCCAAAACGTCATCGGGAGAACCGGAACCGTTCTGGAGTCGCTCGAATGTTGTGCCAACGAGAGTAAGTTCATCGCCGATTTCAAGGCGAGTCATATCTTTATAGCAGGGCGCTGTGGGATAAGCAATAACAACAAGGTTATTCAAACCTGCTTTCCAGGTTGAATATTCGGTGTTGCCTGCACCTGCGGTTTCCATATCGCTTACAACGAAAACGTCCTTTGTTTCGTCATAAACGAAGAGAACCTTATGCCAATATTCAAGCATTGTGCCGGGGAAGTTGCCGTTTGTAGAGTCGGTATAGAAACCACCTACGGAATATTGAGAGCTTGCATCAGCAAAGAAATAGGTCTTGTCGTAAGGATCGGTATAGCTTGCGTGTGAAGGCCAACCGATATCAAGATCGATGGTTAGATCGGAACGCTTGATTGTATTTTCGCCAATCTGAGTGACCGAAATGTTGGTGGTACCGGAGGCGAGGAAGGAATCAAACTCTGCGGAAAGTTCATAAACGTCGCCTACAGAGATGTTCTTGAACGCTTCCAATGCAGCGGTATTGGTTGTTCCTGCATATACCATCGCAACAAACTTGCCCTCGCTAAGGTGCCAGGAGTCATACTGGTTTGCACCTTCGCCGGGAAGTTCATATTTGTCTACAACGTAACCCTTGTAGGTGTCATTGTAAACAAAGTGTGCCTTATAGAACCATTGGAACGTAGAATTGTCGGCAGAAAGACCATAGATGTCTTCAACCGTTTGTGTGGAATCGGTTGATGCCCAAGCAATAACGCTGTTCACATAGGAGTCTGAATAGGTGTTTGTGGCTTCAATCGAAAATTCGACCGCATCACCTGTAACAGGGTCCGCAGAAACAGCGAACATGGACAACGGCAACATTGTTGCCACCATACAGAGAACGAGGAGTAACGCTAAAATTCTGTTTTTCATGTGTACCTCTCTTTAATAATATATTTAAACTCAAGTATTATAACATATAAAAACTGTAAAGTCTACGGTAAAACTGCCGATATCCACCGTCCAAATTGTATATATCTCACAAAGGTTGACAACTGAGAAAGTTTGTTGTAATATATTATATATACTGTAAAATCGGAGGAATTTACCGATGGCAAAAAGAATCTTGGTTGCAGGAAGCTCGAATATCGACCTTCTTCTCAACACTCCCTATATACCCGCGCCCGGCGAAACTATGGTTTCCGAGGGCAATTATGCTTTCACACCCGGCGGAAAGGGTGCAAACACCGCGGTTGCCGTTGCTTCGCTCGGCGAAAACGCTGTTTTGTGTTCACGTGTCGGTGATGATGCATACGGTGACAGACTTATCGCGCTTTTCAAGGAAAAGGGAGTCGATACCCGTTTCGTAAAAGCCGACCGTCTTGAACAAACAGGTCTTTCTGTCGTTATGCTTGAAAAAAGCGGCGCAAACCGTGTTATCTCCTTCAAGGGCGCAAACCGCAGAATCTCCGAATCCGACATCGAAAACGCTTTTTCGTCATACCCCGATGCAATTATAACACAGCTTGAAATAAATCCCGATGCCATCGTTAATGCGGCACGACTTGCCGCTGACGACGGAATCAAATTCTTCCTTGACGCAGGTCCCGCGAGAGCAAACTTCCCCTTGGAAAAGCTCGAACGTGTCGAGGTTCTCTCCCCCAACGAGACCGAAACCGAAATATTGACGGGTATCCGTCCGAACAGCTTGGAAAACTGCCTTCGCGCTTCCATGGCTCTCTGCAACAGAGTTGATATCGGTTACGTTGTTCTTAAGCTCGGTTCTCGCGGTTGTTACGTTTATGACGGTAAATATTGCGACCTTATCTCTCCGTTCGACGTTCCCGTTGCCGACAAGACCGCCGCAGGTGATGTTTTCACCGCCGCTTTGACGGTTGAATACCTTCGCACGAACGATATTCTCAAAGCCGCAAGATTTGCTAACGCCGCAGGTGCTCTCACTGTTTCGAAGCACGGCGCGATCGCGTCCATTCCCACGCTTGAAGAAGTTAATGCATTGATGAACGCATAAGGGTTTTTGAGGTTTACGAAAGAAAAACTTTCCTGAAAGTTTTTCTCTCGTGCTCTCTTTTCAAAACTTTTAATACAAAAAGGACACTTTCGTTTCGAAAATGTCCTTTTTTTATTTTCACGGTGTAGGCACATTTCAAATTTTCGTGTCGTTCCCGTGATACGTTTTTTATTCACGGCGTAGGTTGGTTCAGTATAACTGTCATTCTGAACGAAATTATTATGGAGTGAAGAATCTCAATCCGTTGTTTCTTCTGTCTTTGAACAATTAATTTTACCTTCTCCTGAGTGAGATTCCTCTCAATGCTCCCACCCCACGAAACACACGGTTTCGCGGGGACCCCGTTCGTATTGCTCGGAATGACACTTATTAAAAAACCCCGCCGAAACAAAACAATAACCCGAGCGCGTGGTAGAATAGATGCAGAATGAAAAATCGACACCCGAAGCTGTAGAAATCTACTGCGAGCGGTGTCGATTTTTTATAGAACAAATTTATTTGTTCGCTCTGCGCTATTATGCTTAGCGCGATTATAATGTACTTGCCATGACGGCCTTTATAGTATGCATACGGTTTTCCGCTTCGTCAAAGACGATGGATTGTTCACCTTCAATGACTTCGTCGGTGACTTCCATACAGTCAATACCGAACTTTTCGTAGATATCACGTCCGACGGTCGTATTGAGGTCGTGGAATGCAGGAAGACAGTGCATAAAACGGCAATTCTTTCCTGCGTTATCCATAAGCGCCTTCGTGACACGGTAAGGCGAAAGCTCTTTGATTCTTTCTGCCCAAACCTCTGCCGGTTCACCCATAGAAACCCAGACGTCTGTATAAATTACGTCTGCATTTTTGGTTGCAATGATCGGGTCTTCGATAAATTCGAGTGTTGCGCCCGATTCTTTTGCGATTTCTTCGCATTTTGCAACAAGGTCTGCGTTCGGGAAATATTTCTTCGGCGCACAAGCAACGAAATGCATACCCATTATAGCACAACCGACCATCAACGAATTACCCATATTATAACGAGCATCGCCCATATAAACAAGCTTTTTGCCGTCGAGCGTACCGAAATGCTCGATGATAGTCATAAAATCGGCGAGAATCTGTGTGGGGTGGAACTCGTTTGTGAGTCCGTTCCAAACAGGAACACCTGCATATTTTGCGAGGTCTTCGACGATTTCCTGACCATATCCACGGTATTCGATACCGTCGAACATTCTGCCGAGAACCCTTGCAGTATCGGCAATACTTTCCTTTTTGCCAATCTGCGAGCCCGTCGGGTCGAGATATACGGGGTGCATACCGAGGTCCGCACCGGCAACCTCGAAAGCACAACGGGTACGGGTGCTTGTTTTTTCAAAAATGAGGGCAATATTTTTGCCTTCGCAAAGACGGTGGGATATACCCGCCTTTTTCTTTGCTTTAAGGTCGATTGCGAGGTCGATGAGCGATTGTATTTCTTCTTTTGTGAAATCAAGCAATTTGAGAAAACTTCTTCCTTTAAGCGACATATCTTTTCTCCTTTACAGAACTTTTGCGAGGAAGGACTGCAAACGTTCGCATTTCGGGTTTCCGAAAAGCTCGTTGGGTTCGCCTTCTTCGGCAATAACACCGTTATCGAGGAAAAGAACACGGTTCGAAACTTCTCTTGCAAAGCCCATTTCGTGAGTTACGACGACCATCGTCATACCTTCTTTTGCAAGTTCCTTCATAACGTCGAGAACTTCACCGACCATTTCGGGGTCGAGCGCACTCGTCGGCTCGTCAAAGAGCATAACGTCGGGCTCCATACAAAGCGCACGAACGATTGCAACTCTCTGTTTCTGACCGCCCGAAAGCTGGTTCGGATAGGAATCGGCTCTGTCGCCGAGACCTACACGTTCGAGAAGCTGTTTTGCTTTTGCTTCTGCCTGTTCTTTTGTGAATTTCTTAAGAAGAACGGGTGCGCAGGTGAGGTTTTCAAGTATAGTCATATGGGGGAAAAGGTTGAACTGTTGGAACACCATTCCCATTTTTTGACGGTGGAGATTAAGGTTGACCTTTTTATCGGTAAGGTCGTTGCCCTCGAAGAAAATACTTCCCCCCGTGGGCATCTCAAGAAGGTTCAAGCAACGTAAAAATGTCGATTTACCCGAACCCGAAGCACCGATAACACAAACAACGTCGCCTTTGTTGATGTCAACGCTGACACCCTTCAAAACGGCGGTGTCATCGAACTTCTTTTCGAGGTTTTTAACGCTGATTATAACGTTTTTATCTGCCATCACTCTTGCGTAACCTCCTTTCGAAAACTGCGAGAAGCTTTGTCATAACAACGACCAAGAACAGATAGATCAAAGCCAAAGCGATAAGGGGATTTACTGCATCGAAGGTCGTGTTTCTGATGTTTGTAGCGGCTTTTGTTAGGTCAACGATAGCAACGTAACCTGCAACCGAGGTTTCCTTCAAAAGCGCGATACATTCGTTAGCGATAGCGGGGAGAATGTTCTTTATCGCCTGAGGAAGAATGATTTTCTTCATCGCTTGGCCTTTGGACAAACCCAAACTTCTTGCCGCTTCCATCTGACCTTTGTCAACGGCATTCAAACCGCTTCTTATAAGCTCTGCCATATATGCGCCCGAGTTTATACCA
>JAZOSQ010000020.1:0-3228 GCA_045657245.1 Eubacteriales bacterium
GTACCTTTATGTCCGAGGCTAACGCTGCAGGCGCAAACATCACCGGCTTCGATATTATGGATCCTACCGTATTCTTCGGCATCCTCGTTGGTGCGGCTATCCCTGCTGTATTCTCCGCTATGCTTATTCTTGCGGTTGACAAGAACGCCCAGAGAATGGTTGCGGAAATCCACCGTCAGTTCGATACCATCCCCGGCCTTAAGGAAGGCAAAGAAGACGCCAAGCCCGAATACGACAAGTGTATTGACGTTGCTACAACAGGCTCTCTCCGTGAGCTTATCCCTGCAGGTCTTGTAGCTATCTTCGCTACGATCGCAGTTGGTTTCATCGGCGGTCCCGCTGCAGTCGGCGGTTTCTTGCTTGGTAACATCGTTTCCGGTCTTCTTCTCTCCCTCTTTATGTCCAACGCAGGCGGTCTTTGGGACAACTCCAAGAAATACGTTGAATCCGGTCACGAAGGCGGCAAGGGCAGCGAAGCTCACAAAGCCGCAGTTATCGGCGACACCGTCGGCGACCCCTTCAAGGATACGGCAGGTCCTTCCATCAATACTCAGATTACCGTTGTTTCTCTTGTAGCGTCCTTGCTTTCCGCATTGTTCGTTCAATTTAACATTTTCGGTTAATAATTTATTAAAGAGGCTGTTGAAAAATACGGCCTCTTTTGTTAAGATATAATCAGTTAAACAAAGGGGTGATAAGATGAAAAAAGGTGTTTTGAAGGACATTTTGATTACGGCGATTATACTTGTTTCGGCGTTTTTCATTAGTGTTGTTTTCCAAAATATATTTGAAATAAATGAACACGTTTCGACTCTTTTTGCCTTTGCGGTTTTTCTTATTTCTTTATGGACAACGGGATATATTTACGGCATTACCGCCGCGTTTATCGGAACTTTGGCAATAAACTACGCGTTCACTTTCCCGTATTTTGCCTTTAACTTCACAATTCCCGTTAATCTTATTTCGGCAATAGTTATGGTTACCATTGCTCTCCTTACGGGTGCATTGACCACAAAAATCAAGCATCAAGAAGCAATCAAAGCCGAAAGCGAAAAGGAAAGAATGCGCGCAAACCTTCTTCGCGCGGTTTCCCATGATATAAGAACTCCGCTTACAACTATTTACGGCTCGGCGTCTACGCTTATTGAAAACGAAGGTCTTACCGAAGATCAAAAATCGAAAATATTAGAGGGCATAAGGCAGGATTCGGTTTGGCTTGTACGAATGGTTGAAAATCTTCTTTCGGTTACAAAAATCGACAGCGGTCGGGTTAAGATCATCAAAACGCCTATGGTTATTGATGAATTGATAGATTCGGTTATTCTCAAGTTCAAAAAAAGATATCCCTATCAGAACATTTCGGTATCTATGCCCGATGATATACTTATCGTTCCGATGGATGCTTTGTTGATCGAGCAGGTTATCGTTAATCTTTTGGAAAATTGCGTTATGCATGCCAAGGATTTCACAAAAATTCAGCTTCGTATCACAGAAAGCGATTCCAAGGCGGTTTTTGAAATCGAGGACGACGGTTGCGGTATTCCCGAAGAAAAAATGCCAAAGCTTTTTGAAGGGTATTATGAATCCAAGGACGAAATTTCCGATTCCAAAAAGAAAAATGCAGGAATCGGGCTTTCGGTATGTGCCACAATAATTAAAGCCCACGGCGGAACGATTACCGCCGAAAACACGTCAAAGGGCGCTTTATTCCGTTTTATTCTTGATATTGAGGACAATAAAAATGAACAATAAATATAAAATACTTCTTATCGAAGACGAATCCAATATCCGTTCTCTTGTTACCACAATGCTTGAAACCAACGGATACCAAGTCATTATCGCCAAAACCTGTGCAGAATCAAAAATGATGTTCGACTCTTATTTGCCCGATTTGGTTATACTTGATTTAGGATTGCCCGACGGGGATGGTGTGCAGGTTATTAATTATATTCGAAGATCCCTTCTGACTCCCATTATTGTTCTCTCTGCCCGTACTAACGAAAATGATAAGGTCATATCTTTGGATGCGGGCGCAAACGATTACGTTACAAAGCCCTTTGGTCCCGCCGAATTGTTGGCTCGTGTAAGAGCGTCCTTGAGAAACAATCGACATAGTTCCGACGAAGGAAAGCTTCCCGGCGGAAGATTTGAGATGGACGATTTGATGATCGATTACGATGCAAGAAGGGTTTTTGTCGGCGAAAAGGAAATAAAGCTTACCCAAACAGAATATAATATCGTGGCATTTCTCTCCGAGCATCAAGGAAAAATGATAACCTATACTACCATCATAAAAGCTATATGGGGAGAACGTGCAGACGAAGGAAGCGTAAAGAAACTTCAGGTTAATATGGCAAATATACGCAAAAAACTCGGCGTAACTCCGGGTGAAGCGAAATATATTATAAACGAATTGGGCGTAGGGTACAGAATGGACTCTATGGTTTGAATATGAAGAACCGATGCAAAAAGCATCGGTTCTTTTCTTAACCCCATCTTTGCTTTTTATGTGATATAATAACAAGCGAAACAGAACAGTATTTTGTTTCTGTCCCTTTCAAAGACCGCTGTGATGACGAGACACAGCGGTTTTATTTTTTATATTATGCAAAACAGAAAAAATCTTAACTGACTCTTTACTATAAAAATGTTATTATGTATTCGGAGAAAATTGGTCATCAGGAGAAAGAAATTATGAGTGTTTTCGACGTATTAACCCTTATCGGCGGCTTATGCTTGTTCCTTTTCGGTATGAACGTAATGGGCGATGCCTTAGAACGACGTGCAGGCGGCAAACTTCAGGTTTTGTTGGAAAAGCTTACCGGAAATAAATTTGCGGGCTTTCTGACAGGTCTTGGTATAACCTCGATTATTCAAAGCTCGTCTGCTACGACCGTTATGGTTGTCGGCTTTGTAAACTCGGGACTTATGTCCCTACGTCAAGCAATCAACGTTATTATGGGCGCAAACGTAGGCACAACCGTTACCGCATGGATTCTTTCCTTGGGGGGAATCGATTCGGGTAATACCTTTGTTCAATTATTAAAGCCCACATCCTTTACTCCTATTCTTGCGTTAATCGGCGTTGTTCTTTTTATGTTCTTTAAGGACAGCAAGAAAAAAGACGTGGGAATGATACTTCTCGGCTTTGCCGTTTTGATGTTTGGTATGGACACGATGACCGATGCGGTATCCGTGTTGGAAACAAACGAAAGCTTCAGAAACCTT
>JAZOSQ010000021.1:0-44027 GCA_045657245.1 Eubacteriales bacterium
CCTTCTTTAAGACCGATGATAGTGTTGAACTGTCTGTGAATTTCAGCAACCATTCTCTGTGCGTTCTTGTCAACCGCAAGGATAAGCATTGCAGAGAATACTGCGGGGATAGCCGCACCAACGAGAATACCGAAGAATACGCTGGGGTTCATAATGTCAAAGCCGGTGATGTTTGCACCTGCGGCATTTGCTTCGGACATAAAGGTACCAAGCAAGGAAATAACGGTAAGACCTGCCGCACCGATAGAGAAGCCCTTGGTAACTGCCTTAACGGTGTTACCTGCAGAGTCGAGCTCGTCAGCAACACGGATGGCATCTTCGCCGAGGTTGCCCATTTCTGCAAGACCGCGAGCGTTGTCAACGATAGGACCGTAAGCGTCGTTAGAGATAATCATAGCAACGATGGAAAGCATACCAACTGCTGCCATAGAAATACCGAACAAGGGGAAGTTTGCGCCGTATTCGGCAATAAGCTCAGGTGCAGAGCAAAGTTTATAGGAAACAAGCGCGGAAATAGCAATACCGAGCATTGCGGGAAGCGCAGAAAGGAAACCGTAAGAAACACCGGAAAGAACGGTGAATGCAGGACCACTCT
This sequence comes from Eubacteriales bacterium, assembly GCA_045657245.1. GTDB lineage: Bacteria > Bacillota > Clostridia > Oscillospirales > CAG-382 > Coliplasma. The sequence goes on from JAZOSQ010000021.1 coordinate 596, forward strand.
TGGAAGCGTGAGCGCATTTCTTAACGATGGGCTTGGAGTCATCGGTGAAGTAGTCGGTAGCAAGACCGATGATAACGCCTACGACCAAACCGAGAGCGGAACAGCCCCAAATATGCCAAGAGAAGCCGAAAAGTGCGGTTGCGCCTGCGGTAAGAGCAAGGAACGCCGCGGAAGTAACGTAAGTAGAGGAGTTAAGAGCGCCGGTAGGAGTACCGTTCTTGGTAATACGAGCGGTAGCAATACCAAAGATGGAAGCGAGAAGACCGAGGGCTGCATAGCAGAGAACCATCATAGCGTTCATTTCGCCCGTAAGAGTCTGTGCAATAACAAGTGCAGAGGTAAGAGCCGCAACATTGGAGTCGAAAAGGTCAGCGCCCATACCTGCAACGTCACCAACGTTGTCGCCAACGTTATCTGCGATAACTGCAGGGTTTCTGGGGTCGTCTTCTGCGATACCGAGCTCTACCTTACCGGTAAGGTCAGCCGCAACGTCAGCAGTCTTGGTGAAGATACCGCCGCCTGCTTTTGCAAAAAGAGCAAGAGAGGAAGCACCAAAAGAAAAGCCGAGAAGGATAGACGCTTCTTTAACGATTGCAAGAACTACGGAAACGCCGAGGACCGCAGAGCCTACAACGATAAGACCCATAACGGAACCGCCGCGGAAGCCTACGAGGAACGCAGGTTTGATATCCTTTGCAGCCGCTTCTGCGGATCTGCCGTTGGAAAGCGATGCAACGATAAGACCGAGCTTACCTGCAATAGCGGAAAGAACCGTACCGCCGATATAAGCAACTGCCATAGCGATGTTCTTCCAGATTGCTTCTGTCTTCCAAATAGGAGCAGGGAGAAGCACGAAAATGATGATTGCGATAACAGAAGAGAAAACAGCAAGAATTTTATATTCTCTCTTCATAAAGGTGTTTGCACCTTCGCGGATAAGTTGGGCAACTTCGGTGATTCTTTTGTTTTTCTGAGGTTGCTTCTTTACCCAAACGTAAAGGTAAGCAGCGAACAGAAATGCGATAGCCGCAGCGATAACCGAAATGCCGTAAAATAAAGACATTGTAGGTTCCATAAAACCCTCCGTATTATAATATTGCGAAACAGAAAAATAGCTTTGCCGAACTCAAAAAGCAAAAATAAAGAACCGCAGAATACGGTTCTGTCAATGCTTTTAATCGAGATAAACCAAATCATTATATTATATGAAAGAATTCCATTTAATAATACATTTGGTGACAGACTCCACCACTTATTCCGATCAAAAACGATGTTATCACTATGGGATTTCAAAGTCAATAAACCTAACCGCTTCTTTACCGTTTCTTTGCCAAGTTTTTAGATACAGAAATATAAAAAATCCCTGAACCAAATCGATTCAAGGATTTTGATAAAATCCCGTGTGGGATTTTATGGCGGAGAAGGAGGGATTTTCCGCAGACTTCACAACTCCATACGGCACTCCGTGCCTATTTCGTTGTGCGTCTGCTCTCCTGTGGCGCTCGAAACAGTTCCCCGAACTGTTTCTCTGCGCCCTTCAAATCCCTTCAGAACAAACAGAAAAGACAGGCAAAAGCCTGTCTTTCTGTTTGGCGGAGAAGGAGGGATTTGAACCCTCGCGCCAGTTGCCCGACCTACACCCTTAGCAGGGGCGCCTCTTCACCACTTGAGTACTTCTCCAAGGTGAAAATGATTTTTGTTATTAAATCTCTTGCGGGGCAGAGTCTTTTCCGTTCCGCCCCTTAAGAGTTTGGCGGAGAGAGTGGGATTCGAACCCACGTGGGCTTGCACCCAAACGGTTTTCAAGACCGCCTCGTTATGACCGCTTCGATATCTCTCCGAATCAGTCAGCCAAATAAGAATATCACAAATGTGGTCTGATGTCAATACTATTTATCAAAGATTTCTCAAATACGGATTGTTACGGCGTTCTTCCGAAAGGAACGACGTGCGGTCGTGTCCGGGGAAGATTTCGTAATCGCCGGGAAGGTTTTTGAGCGCCTTGAGCGAACGTAAAAGAGCATTCTCGTCGCCACCGAGATCGGTTCTTCCGATGCTATTATTAAAGAGGGTATCGCCCGTGAACATCATGCCGTCAAAAACATAACAAACACTTCCTGCGGTATGACCCGGGGTCGGAATAACATAAAAATCAAACCCCGCAACAGAATATTCGCCTTCCTTATCGAAAAGGATTTCCGCAGGTTCGAAAGGACGGGGATCATAGGGGATAATTGCGCTGAACATATCGCGTTCGGTGAGCATATGAGCGTCATTTTTATGTATTCCGACGGGGATATTTATATTACGAAGGTCACCGACGGCGAGGATATGGTCAAAATGGCCGTGTGTCAATAGTATAAGACGACAAACAGCTTCGGCACGGTGGAGGGCATCCTGAATTACCGTAAGGTCAGATCCCGGATCGATGACGATTGCATCACGGGTGTCGGGGTTTTTCACGATATAGCAATTTGTATTGAGTGCTCCGACAGGGACTCTTTTTACTATCATATCCTTCATAATATAGCATCCTTTCGAGAATCGTAACCCTATTATAACACAAGAAACGTGAATGTAAATAGCGAAAAAGCGAGAATGATGAAAAATTCTTTAAAAATGCGAATTAGTGAGAAAAAGGGATTGCGTTTTTATTTTTATTAATATATAATGGTAAATGGGTGCATATGCGAATTTGATTGCGCCCGAATCGACGTTTTTTCGGTTTTGAGAATATGGAAAAAATACCTGTTATCGTTGTTGTCGGGCCGACAGCAAGCGGAAAAAGTGAATATGCGATAAACAGCGCAATAAAGTTTGGCGGCGAGATTATAAGCGGTGATTCGATGCAGATTTACCGAAAAATGGATATCGGCACTGCCAAACCGAGTTTCGAGGAGATGAGTGGGATTCCTCATCATCTAATCGACGTTGCCGATATAACCGAACCCTTTTCGGCGGCAAGGTTTGTCGAGCTTGCGTCGAAAGCGATTGAAGATATCGTTTCGAAAGGCAAGATTCCGATAATCGCGGGCGGAACGGGACTTTATATCGATACGCTTATATCGGGCATATCCCTTTCTGCGACGGAAGATGACCCTGTGCTTCGTGAATCGCTTTTTAAAGAAGCGGAAGAGCTTGGCGCAGAGGCGCTTCACGAAAGGTTGCGAACGGTCGACCCCGAATCTGCCGAAAGTATCCATCCGAATAATATAAAACGTGTTGTCCGTGCGCTTGAAATGTTCATAAAAACGGGAATGACGAAAACCGAGCTTGACAAGAAAAGCAGAGAAACCGAGAGCATCTATGCGCCCCATACCGTTTATATAACCCCGAAAGAGCGAGAAACGATTTATGAAAGAATCGACAGACGTGTCGGCAAGATGTTTGAGCTTGGTCTTTCAGAAGAAGTTGAAACTCTCGATAAACTCGGTCTTCGTGAAACACCAACAGCTTCGCAGGCAATCGGATATAAAGAGTTCTATCCCTATTTTGACGGGCTTTGTGACCTCGAAACCGTGAAGACGAACATTTGTCTAAACACTCGACATTATGCAAAACGTCAATTGACCTGGTTCAACAGAAAAGAAGTTGACGAAATAATATATATTTGAATTAATGAAAGGAGGAAACGCTATGAGCCAAAAAAGGACAAAAGAAACTTCCGTTGCGGTGAAAACTCGCGCTATAAAGAGAAAAACACCGTTCGGGCAGAGATTGTTGAAGATTACAAAGCGCTTTTTGGCTCAATTCGGAACGGCAATACTTGCGGTTTCTGTTGTTGCGTATGTTTTCCTCCAACTCATGCTGAATGTCGGTACGCTCATCGATACGGAGGTTGCTTCGTATGCGAATATCACCGACAACCAAGAGCTTGAAGCGTTCCTTTTCCGTGATGAATATTTGATTCCTTCTCGTGAGGCCGGAACCGATTGCTTCCTCGCAGTCGACGGGGAAAAGGTTCGTAAGGACCAAAAAGTCGCTATAACCTATTCGGACCCGAACGACGTTGATATTCAAGCAAAAATAAGCGAAATCGACAAGCGAATCGATGTTCTTCAAAAGAGCAGTCTTTCGACGGGCGCTTCGACAACGAACATCACGATGATAGACAGCGGTATCGACAAACTTGTTCTCGAAATGGTGCGTCGCGCCGATGATAACGAGTTTGATAAGATTATCAGAAAACGCGAAGAACTTTTGATTCTTATGAATCGTCGCCAAGCGTTGACTCAAGAACACAGTTACACTGTCGAACTTTCGACTCTTTCTCACGAAAGAAAATTGCTTGCAGAATCGCTTTCGGACGTAAGCTCGACAACGACTGCGCCGAAAAGCGGATATTTTTATTCCAACGTCGACGGATATGAAAACATATTCACGATTGAAAAGCTCGAAACGCTCACAAGTGAGGAATTCGAACATCTTTCAGAATCCTCTCCTGACCAGAGCATCATCGACAATTCTTCGGGAAAAATTGTTTTGACTTCGACTTGGTATATCGCCGTCGGAGTCAACAAACGTGTTGCCGAAACCTTCAGGGACGGAAATTTCTATCCCGTAACCTTCCAATATTCAAACAACACTCAAATTAATATGAAGCTTGAACGTCGCATTACACGTACCGATAAGGACACAACGATTCTAGTTTTCAGCTCGAAGGATATGCCTTCGGGATTCGACTATTCCAGATGCCAGACAATTGAATTGCCTCAGGCGAAATACGAGGGAATCCGTATAAGCACAAGCTCTCTCCGTATGCAAGACGGAAAGACGGGTGTTTATGTTGTTGTCGGCACAAAGGTTGTTTTCAAAGAAACCGAGGTTCTTTATAACTATGGTGGTTATTCGGTTTGTAAAATCCCGAAAAACCCTGCTTATCCGAACCGACGCGACATTGAATATTCTTCGAAAACCCAACTTTCTCTCCACGATGCCGTTGTTATAAACGGTATGGACATTTATGACGGTATGAGGATTCATTGATGAACGACAGAAGACAAGTGGAAGAAAACATTTCCAAAATACTGTCGGAGCTTGACGGTCGCGCAAGACTTCTTGCTGCAACGAAGACCGTTCCTTATGAAATGATAAATTTTGCGCTTGATTGCGGTGTTGACTTGATTGGTGAAAACCGTGTCAACGAGCTTTTGGAAAAATATGAATTTATCGATAGGAACAAGACCGAGATTCATTTCATCGGTGCGCTCCAGACGAATAAGGTTAAATATATAATCGACAAGGTTGATATGATCCAATCGGTCGATAGAGAATCGCTTGCGCTTGAAATTGAGCGTCAGGCGGCGAAGAAGGGGATTGTTATGCCCGTGCTTGCCGAAATTAATATCGGCAACGAAGCGACAAAATCGGGAACTGCACCCGAAAATGCGATTGAATTTTGCAAATTTTTGGGTTCGTTACCCCATATAAAACTTCGAGGATTGATGGCAATACCGCCAAAATGTGTCGAAGGTGGAAATAATTCCGAATATTTTTGCAAAATGAAGAAAATATTTATTGACATATCGCATCTAAATGTAGATAATAGTAGTATGGACATTTTATCGCTTGGAATGAGCGATGATTATCTCACCGCAGTAGAGCATGGCTCGAATCTTGTCAGAGTCGGAAGCTCTATATTCGGAAAACGAAATTATAATTTTTAGAATAACATAATCAGGAGGAACAAATTATGGGAATCATGGATCGTTTGAACGATATCTTCAAGGGTGAAGAAGAATACGACGAAAACGAAGAATTTGAAGGATACGAGGAAGAGGAAGAAGTTGCAGCTCCTGCACCTGTTGCAGCACCTAAAGCAGCTCCCGCTTCGAGATCCACCGGAAGTATCTCTTCCAGCGCACTCGAAATGAAGGTTGTAAAACCCGAACGTTTTGACGAAGTACGCACCATCGGTGAACATCTTCTCGCAAGACGTACCGTTGTTCTTAACCTCGAAGAAACCAACAAAGAAACCACAAAGAGAATTATCGACTTTCTTTGCGGTGTTGTTTTCGCAATCGACGGTCAGGTTAAGAAGGTTGCAAACGCAACTTACGTTGTAACTCCCAAGAACGTTGACGTTTCCGGCGAACAGCCCGAAGCACCTGTTGAAGAAGAACAGAGCAAACCCAGGGAACTTTTCCGCTAAAAAACGGAGTTTGAGCACTTGGAAGAATTGTTTTATATAGTTTCGCACACGGTACATTTTTTCTTAAGCGCGCTCTCTTGGCTTTTGCTTGGTCGAGTGTTGTTAAGCTTCTTTTCCAACGAGGAATCGCCGATATTTGCTTTTTGCTGTATCGTGACGGAACCCGTTATTGCACCCGTGAGAGGGCTTCTCTCGAAGGTGCCCGTGTTTGCGGAATCCCCGATTGATTTTTCCTTTATGGCAACTTGTTTGCTGATAATATTGGTTCAATCTGCACTACCGATATAAATTTGTGTCGGCTCGCTCCGTTTTTCAGCGGGCCGAAACGAATTTTTAACGTAGTGCTTTTGGGCGTTAAAAAAGAAAATGATGTCTTGAAAAGGACTGACAATAAATATCCGAAAGGAATGTTTGGCTATGTTAGCACCTCACGAATTAAAAAACAAACAGTTTCAAAAGACCTTCAAGGGATATAACCCTCAAGAAGTTGACGAATATCTCGAATTCCTTCTCGAAAAATATACAGAACTTTATCGTGAAAATAACGAACTCGAACGCAAATTGCGTATCGTAGTTACAAACCTCGACGAAATTAAGGACGAGGAAGAATCGATAAGAAGCACTCTCATTTCTGCACAGAAAATGGCAGAAAAGATTATTACCGATGCGAACGACCGTGCAGACGTTATTACCGGTGCAATAAAAGACCGTTGCGACGGCGTTATTGCGGAATTCCGTCAGCAGCTTCAATCCGAAAAGGAAAAAGCTTGGGTTATGCGTACTCGTATAATCGAATTCAAGAAACAGCTCTATGAACTTTATGGTACTCATATCGAAGAGCTTAAGAATTTGAGCGTAAACGAGATTGAAGATATTGTTCTTCCCGATGACGATATGCTCGTTGCAAGCATTTTCACCGATGTTAAGGGCAGAATCGAAGATGAAACCGCAAGAAGAAAGACGGTTCGTGAACTCAAGACCGAAGAACCTCCTTATGTTGCGGAAATCGTAGAAGAACAGGCGATTGCGGAAGCACAAGCGCAAGCACAAGCGCAAGCTGAAGCAGAAGCCGCAAAAGAAATTGAAAATGCCGCGCCTCAGCCCGAGCTTTCCACCGAAGCAAAGAAGGCAGAGGACGAATATCTTAAATTTATGATGGGAGAAAGCGATTCTTAATCGTTAAGGTCGCAATTTACGAATACCAATGAAAGACTATAAGGATACACTCAATTTGCCTTCTACGGAATTTCCGATGAGAGCAAACCTTCCCACAAAAGAACCCGAAATGCTCGAACGTTGGAAGGAAAACGAGCTTTATAAAAAAATGCTCAAAAAGAACGAAGATAAAACTCCCTTTGTTCTCCATGACGGCCCTCCTTTTTCCAACGGATATATCCATATGGGTCACGCACTCAACAAGGTTCTTAAGGATTTTATCATAAAATCTCAGGCGATGAGTGGTCATTACACCCCTTATACTCCCGGTTGGGATAACCACGGTCTTCCCATCGAAAGAGCAATTGAAAAGACAAAAAAAGACCTTAATAAGGATATGACAGTTCCCGAATTCAGAAAGGCGTGTGAAGCGTTCGCCGAAGACTTCATTCAGAAGCAGATGGGCGGATTCAAGCGTCTTGGCGTTGTCGGTGATTGGGACAGACCTTATCGCACGATGGACAAGCATTTCGAAGCACAGGAGGTTAAGATCTTCGGTGCGATGTTTGATAAGGGCTTTATCTATAAGGGACTTAAGCCCGTAACCTGGTGTCCTTTCTGTGCGACCGCAGTTGCAGAAGCTGATATCGAATATCACGACGATGCTTGTACTTCCGTTTACGTTAAGTTCAAAATGAAGGACGATTTGGGTAAGCTTGACGGCTTTGACCTCGCAAACACCTATTTCGTAATTTGGACAACAACAATTTGGACTCTCCCCGGTAATATGGCAATCTGCTTGAACCCCCGTGAAAGCTATGTACTTGCAAAAGCAGAAAACGGCGAAACCTATATTATGGCAGAAGCTCTTGCCGACAAGACAATGAAGATGGGTGGTTTCGAGAACTACGAAGTTCTTGCCACATTCCCCGGAGAATTCTTCGAAAATATGTTGGCTTCGCATCCCTTCATCGATAAAACCTCTCGCTTGGTTCATGCCGATTACGTTACTATGGACAGCGGTACGGGTTGTGTTCACACAGCTCCCGGTTTCGGTGCAGACGATTATCAGACTTGTATGAGATACGGTATCGAGCTTGTCGTTCCTGTTGACGATTACGGAAGACATACCGAATATGCAGGTAAATATGCAGGTCTTAAGACCGAGGAATCCAACGCAATCATTCTTGAAGATATGAAAGAATCGGGCGCACTTTTCGCATCCGAAAATATAATGCACTCCTATCCTCACCACGACCGTTGCAAGAAGCCGGTTATCTTCCGTGCTACTCCTCAATGGTTCTGTTCTGTTGAATCCTTCAAGGAACAGGCGATCAAGGCGATTGAAAACGTAAAATGGTATCCCGCTTGGGGCGAGGACAGAATGGTCAGCATGATTCGTGAAAGAGCCGATTGGTGTATTTCGCGTCAGCGCCGTTGGGGTCTTCCCATTCCCGTGTTCTATTGTAAGGATTGCGGCAAACCCGTTTCTACTCCCGAATCCATCGCAAAAATCTCGGCTCTCTTTGACGAATACGGCTCGAACGTATGGTTCGAAAGAGAAGCGAGCGAGCTTATCCCTGAAAACTTCACTTGCCCTCATTGTAACGGCAAGGAATTTGATAAAGAAACCGACACTCTCGACTGTTGGTTCGACTCCGGTTCGACACATTTCGCATCGCTCATGAACGACACTCCCGACCTCTGGCCCGCCGACGTATATCTCGAAGGCGCAGACCAATATCGTGGTTGGTTCCAGTCCAGTCTTCTCACCGCTGTCGGTGCGCTTGATAAGGGTGCTCCCTTCAAGCAGGTTTTGACACACGGTTGGGTTGTTGACGGACAGGGCAGAGCAATGCATAAGAGTCTTGGCAACGGTGTTGACCCCGCAGACCTCATTAAAGACTTCGGCGCGGACATCGTTCGTCTTTGGGCGGCATCTTCCGACTATCACGCCGACGTTCGTTGCTCGAAGGAAATCTTCAAACAGCTTTCGGAATCCTATCGTAAGTTGAGAAATACCTTGCGTATCCTTCTTGCAAACCTCGGTACTCCCGAAACCGATTTCGACCCGAACAGAGATATGGTTGCTCCCGAAAAGCTCGGTGATATTGATAAATGGGCACTCTCCCGTCTTAATAAGCTTATCGAACGTGTTCGTAACGCTTATGACAATTATCAGTTCCATATCGTTTATCATGATATTCATAATTTCTGTTCAATCGATATGTCGAAGCTTTATATCGACATCACGAAAGACGTTCTCTATTGCGAAGCAAAGAACGACGTTAAACGCCGTGCAACCCAGACTGCGATGTATATTATCGTCAGCGCATTGACAAGACTTCTTGCACCCATTCTTTCCTTCACTTCCGAAGAAGCTTGGGGCTTTATGAGCCACGTTGATTCCGACGATCTCGACAGCGTATTCTGTAACTATATGCCCGAAGTTAACAATGATTATAACTTCGCAGAAATCGAAGCAAAATATGAAGCTCTCTTCAATCTCCGTGACGGTGTTATGAAGGCGCTTGAACTTGCAAGAGCAGAAAAAACAATCGGTAAATCGCTTGAAGCAAGTGTAACGATCTATGCTTCCGCAGACAGCGAAGAGATGAAACTCTTTACAGAGTTCGAATCGATTCTTCCCACAGTGTTTATCGTAAGCAAGGTTAACCTTTCTTCCGAAAACGCTCCCGAAACCGCTTATAAAGACGAAGAAAGCGGAATTTCGGTTTCTGTCAGCGTTGCAGAAGGCGAAAAATGCGTACGTTGCTGGATGCAAAAAGACGATTGCACCGCCGATGAAGACGGTCAGCATCTTTGTGCTCGTTGCCGTAACGCAGTATGTTAGCTATAATAATTGCCGTTTTTGCGGTGATTGCAGACCAGATTTCAAAATATTTCGTCGTCGAAACGATTGAACTCTATGAAACCGTACCGTTCATAAACGGATTTATGAGCTTTTATCATACAAGAAACACGGGCGCGGCATTTTCGATGTTCAGCGATAGCCGTTGGGTTTTTATGGTGATGTCATTCGTTTCGATGATTGTGATTGCTTGGCTTCTCGTCAAGGAATATAAACGTCACAAGTTGATGACGATTTCTCTTGCGATGGTGCTTGGCGGCGGAATCGGGAATATGATCGACCGAATCCGTCTTGGCTATGTTGTCGATTTCTTCAAAACCGATTTTATGCGGTTTGCGATCTTCAATGTTGCCGATTGCTTTGTATCCGTCGGCGCAGTGCTTTTGGCTGTTTACGTTATCTTTTTCGAAGCAAAGGTTGAAGCGGAGATGAAAGCAAAAGAAACGATTGAGGTTGAAAACGAAAATGACTGATTATATCGTTACTGCTTCGGATTCTGCCGAAAAATTGCGTTTGGATACCTTCGCGTCGAAGGTTTGTGAAATAAGCCGTTCGAGAGCGCAAGAGCTTATAACCGACGGATTGATTCTTGTAAACGGCAAAACACGAGAAAAGAAGTTCTTGTTGTCGGAAGGCGACGTTGTCAGCGTTGACCTCCCGCCCGAAAAAGAGCTTGAAGCTATACCGCAGGATATCCCGATCGATATCGTCTATGAAGACGAACATCTTCTCGTTGTCGATAAACCCCGCGGAATGGTCGTTCATCCCGCGCCGGGTAACCCCGACGGAACACTTGTGAACGCCTTGCTTTATCATTGCAAGGGCCGTCTTTCTTCGATAAACGGAGTTATTCGCCCCGGTATCGTACATAGAATCGACAAGGACACTTCGGGATTGCTTATCGTCGCAAAAACCGATAACGCACATCACGGCTTGGCAGAACAGATTGCCGTACATTCCTTCGTCAGAAAGTATGAAGCAATCGTCGGCGGACGGTTCAAAGAAGAAAGCGGAACGGTTTGTGCGCCTATCGGCAGACATAAGACCGACCGAAAGAAAATGGCGGTCACCGACCATAATTCAAAAGAAGCGACGACCCATTGGCGAGTACTTGCCGAGGGAACTCAATACACACATCTTGAACTCACGCTCGAAACGGGCAGAACCCACCAGATCAGAGTTCATATGTCACATATCGGTCATCCCGTTGCGGGAGATACGGTATACGGAAATGCACGTTACAGGCATGGCATGGACGGTCAATGTCTGTTCGCGAAATATATTTCTTTCGTTCACCCGATAACGGGCGAAACGATGACCTTTGAAGCGGCAAGACCTGCGTATTTCAGCGATGCGCTTGTTCGTGCCGGGCTTTAGAAATTCGAAAGGAACGCAAAGAAAATGGAAAAGAAAACACTCCTTATGCTGAAAGAAAAAGCCGCAAGAATCAGAATGCTTTCTGTTGAAGCGGTCTATGGCGCAAAAAGCGGCCACCCCGGTGGTTCTCTCTCTATCGCCGAACTTGTAACCTACCTTTATTTTAACAAAATGAACGTATCTGCGGAAAACCCCGACGATGAAAACCGCGACAGATTCGTTCTTTCGAAGGGACATTGTGCACCTGCGCTTTATTCTGCACTTGCATTAAAGGGCTTCTTCGATGTTGAAGAACTCAAAAAGCTTCGTAAACTCGGCGCAATGCTTCAGGGCCACCCCGATATGAAGCTCATCCCCGGCGTTGATATGTCGACCGGCTCTCTCGGTCAGGGCTTCTCTGCCGCTTGCGGTATGGCTGCTGTCGGTAAGCGTAAAAACCTTCCTTGGAACGTTTATACCATTCTTGGTGACGGCGAGATTGAAGAAGGTCAGATTTGGGAAGCGGCAATGTTCGCAAACCAATATAAACTCAACAACATCATCGCGTTCGTCGACCTTAACGGTTATCAGATCGACGGTGCTATCGAAGACGTTATGAACCCTCATCCTGTTGACGAAAAGTTCCGTGCATTCGGTTGGTTCGTTCAGGTTATCGACGGTCACGATTTCGAAGCAATCGAAGAAGCTGTTGCGAAAGCAGAAGCAAGTGACAAACCTTCCGTTATCGTTTGCAAGACGGTGAAGGGTAAGGGTGTTTCCTATATGGAAAATAACTATAACTGGCACGGTAAAGCACCGAATGCCGATGAATATCTCATCGCAGAAAAAGAACTCAAAGAAGCATGGGAAAAAGCAGCGGAGGATTTGAACAATGGCTGAAAAAGAAGCAACAAGAGCTGCCTACGGTAGAAAACTTGCCGAACTTGGCGAAAAAAATGATTTTTACGTGCTTGATGCCGACCTTTCGGGCTCGACACAAACCTGCGTTTTTGCGAAAAAATTCCCCGAACGCTTTTTCAACTGCGGTATTGCGGAAGAAAATATGATTTCCGTAGCGGCAGGTATCGCTGCAACGGGTGTTCCCGCGTTTGCATCTTCCTTTGCGATGTTTGCTTGCGGACGTGCATTCGAACAGATCAGAAACTCTGTCGCATATCCTCAACTTCCCGTTAAGATCTGCGCTTCTCACGCAGGTGTTACCGTTGGTGAAGACGGCGCGACCCACCAATTCTGCGAAGATATCGCAATTATGCGTGCGCTTCCCGGCATGACTGTTGTTTGCCCCGCAGACTCCGCTTCTACCGAAGCACTTCTCGAAGAAGTTCTTAAGTTTGACGGTCCCGTTTATATGAGATTAGGCAGATTCGCTGTTCCCCAGTTCTATGAAAAGGGCGAACGTGAATTCAAGCTCGGTAAGGGTATCGTTCTTGCGGAAGGCAAAGACGTTGTTATCGTTGCAACGGGTATTATGGTTGCCGCTGCTATGGAAGCACGCGAGCTTCTTAAGAACGACGGTATCGATGCCGCAGTAATCGATATCCATACAATCAAACCCCTTGACGAAGAGCTCATCAAGGAATATGCAGCAAAGACCGGATTCGTTGTTACTGCCGAAGAACATAACGTTATCGGCGGTCTTGGTGATGCTGTTATTTCCGCAATTTCCGAAAGTGCTTGTGCGAAGGTTGCAAAACTCGGTGTCAACGACGTGTTCGGTACGAGCGCACCCGCAGGTGTATTGCTTGAGCATTATAACCTTACTGCAAACGGAATCGTTGAAAAGGTTAAAGCACTTCTCAACAAATAAAGATTAAAAAACATATAAACAAAAAACCGCATATTTTTGCGGTTTTTTGTGAATGGAGATAAAATGACTGTCGAACAATTGGCAAAATCGCTTGATGAAAGAATCCCTCGTGAATTGTCGGAAGCTTGGGACAACGACGGAAGAATGATAATACCGAACCCGTGTGCAGATGTAACGGGTGTTGTTTGTGCGCTTGATTGCACAAGTAAGACAATCGAAAAGGCAAAATCTGTCGGCGCAAACGTTATTATCACCCATCACCCGATAATTTTCAAACCGTTATCGAATATTTGCACTTGCGACAGCGTCGGAAAACGCGTTATCGAATGTATAAAGAACGGTATCGCAGTGCTTTCCTATCATACCCGTCTTGACAGTATGAACGGCGGTGTCAACGACCGCCTTGCAGATATGATAGGTCTTAAAAACGCAGAAAGCTTCCTTCCGTACGGCAGAATCGGCGATGTTGAGGAACAGAGCTTCGAAGAATTTGCAAACCTTGTTAAAGAACGTCTTCACGTTTCGGAACTTGCGCTTGTCAAGGCAAACGAAAGAGTAAAGCGTGTTGCGCTTGTTTCGGGCAGCGGTAAGGACGAGATCTATGAATGTATAAGAGCAGGTGCGGATACGTTCTTGACGGGCGAGGTTATGCATAACCATATGATTGATTGCAAGGAGCTTGGCTTGAACCTAGTTTGTGCAACCCATTATGCAACCGAACGTGTGGTTCTCCCGATGCTTTGCGAAATGGTTAAATCGCTCGGCTTGAATACAGAGATATTTAATTTCACAAGAGAAGAAGAATATGGCATTTGACGGTCTTTTTTGCGCTTGCGTAGCGCATGAATTGAATTTATGGGCAGGTGCGAGAGTTGAGAAGATTTATCAAAGCTCACAAACCTGCTTCTTTTTCCAGATATACCGCGACGGCAAACGTGCGAATTTCGTTATTTCTGCGTCGGCATCACGTCCGATACTTGCAATAACCGACGATTCGGTTGCTCGTCCCGATACCCCGACACCTGTTTGTATGCTTTACAGAAAGCATCTTCAAAATGCAAGATTTGTGGCTTCTGAATGGGTTGAAAACGAACGTATACTCCGATTTGCGTTCGATTCAGCCGACGAGATGGGGTATATAAAAAGAAAATATATCTATGCCGAGATGATGGGGAAATATTCGAATATTATCCTCACGGAAGAAAACGGAAGAATACTTTCGGCTTCGTCGCTTTCGGATATAACCGCAAGCGTTCGCAGAATTATGGCTGGTATGCCGTATGAACTACCGCCGAAGCAGGATAAAATCTCGGTCTTCGGCATTGATAAAGCCGAATTCCTCTCGCTTTGCATAGAAAAAGAGGGTATGCCTTGCGCTGACTTCCTTTTGAAGAGCTTTCTCGGTCTTTCGCCCGTGACGGCAAGAGAGATTGCTTTCCGTGCGGTTGGGGAATCGGATATTTTACTTTCCGAAGAAAATTCGGAAAAACTTTATCAAAGCTTTGCGGAATTTGTTGGTATTCTCGAAAATAAAACTTTCACACCCAACGCTGTTTTTGATTCCGATTCGAACGGTGTTGAATATTCCTTCATACCGCTTACACAATACGGAAACAAGAACGAAATTCGTGAATACGAAAGCTTTTCGCTTCTTCTTACCGAATATTTCGGAAAGAAGGAAGAAGCCGTCAATATCGGACGGTATTCGAGAGAGCTTGTGAGAACCGTCAATACCCACCTTTCGAGAACACGAAAGAAGCTCGTGACCTTGAAGAACGAGCTTGACGAATGTTCCGCCATGGAATCGGTTCGTATTAAGGGTGACGTCGTAACGGCGAATATCTATCGTATAAAACAGGGTGATAACGCCGTTGTCGGTATGGATTACGAATCGGGAACAGAAATAACCGTTCCGCTTGATATCTCGCTTTCACCCTCGAAAAACGCACAGAAATATTATAAAAAATATGCAAAAATGAAACGTGCTTCGGTTATGCTTGACGAACAGATTAAAAAGACGGAATCGGTTTGTTCCTATCTTGAAAGTGTTCTCGGCTTCATCGACCGCGCGGCGAATCCGCAGGAACTTGCCGAAATAAAGACCGAACTTGCCGAAGGCGGATATCTTTCGGACAAATCGACGGGCAAAAAGAAGAAAACTCCTGCTTCAAAACCGCTTTCATTCACAACGACCGACGGTCTGACCGTTCGTGTCGGCAGAAATAACAAGCAAAACGATGCTCTCACGGGCAGTGCCGAAAGGAACGACCTTTGGTTCCATATAAAAGGTTTTCACGGCTCACACGTTATTTTGTCTGTGAACGGAAACGAAGAACCGTCCGACCGCGACTATACCGAAGCCGCGATGATTGCTGCATATTACAGCGAAAAACGCGGAAGTGCAAACGTCGAGGTCGACTATACGCGCGTGCGTAATTTGAAAAAACCTTCGGGCAGTGCGCCGGGGTTTGTAACCTATGAAAAATATTACAGCGCCGTTGTAAACGCCGAAAATCCGTTCGGCAAATAAAACGGCAGAGAGAAAGAATATGAGCCTTATCGAACGTTCGATTCCTCTGATTGGAACAGAGGGCGCAGAAAAATTGAATAAAGCAAGGGTTTTGGTTTTCGGTGTGGGCGGAGTCGGTTCTTATTGTGCCGAGATGCTTGCAAGATGCGGTGTCGGTAATATAACCGTCGTTGACGGCGATACTGTGTCCGAAACCAACAGAAATCGCCAAATCATCGCGCTTTCTTCAACAGTCGGACTCGAAAAGGCGGTTGTTTGTGCCGAAAGGTTGAAGGATATCAACCCCGATTGCAACGTCGAGGGTATAAACCTTTTCTATTCAACCGAAACGGCAGAGAAGATTGATATTTCAAAATTCGACTATATCGCCGATTGTATTGATACGGTAAGCTCGAAGCTGTTGCTTATCTGCAATGCAAAAACCCAAAATATCCCGATAATTTCCTCTATGGGCACGGGAAACCGTAAAGACCCGTCGCGGATAAAGGTTATGGATATTTATAAGACCGAGGGTGACCCCCTTGCGAGAGTGATGAGAAAAGAGCTTCGCGCAAGGAATGTGAAAGACCTTAAAGTCGTTTGCTCTGATGAGCCGGCGGGAGAATGTTTCGAGGGTAGAAACGAAGAAACACGCCGCGCAACGCCGTCGAGTGTTTGCTTTGTACCTGCAACCGCAGGAATAAGAATGGCTTATGAGATCGTAACGGAGATAATCGAAAATGGCTAAGATAAAATGGAAGGGCGGAGCATTATTGTCACCTCTGCCCGCCGTACTCGTTTCTTGCGGAAACGGAGAAGTTGAAAACGTTTTCACCGTCGCTTGGACGGGTATTGTTTGCACAAAACCGCCGATGCTTTCGATTTCGGTTCGAAAGGAACGCTTTTCGTATGATTTGATTGACAAAAGCGGGGAATTTTGTGTGAACCTAACCCCCGAAAGCTTGGTGCGTGCCGTTGATTATTGCGGTGTAAAATCGGGTCGCGACGTCGATAAATTCAAAGAAATGAAGTTGACGAAGACCGAATCTTTCGAGGTTAAATGCCCGAGCATCAATGAGTGTCCCATAACGCTTGAATGTCGGGTGAACCGCAAAATCGAACTCGGTTCGCACGATATGTTTATTGCCGATATCGTCGCCGTTGGCGCCGACGAATCGCTTATTGACGAAAAGGGAAGATTGATGCTTGAAAAGGCGCGTCTTTTGTCCTATTCACACGGCGATTATTTCTCGCTCGGAAAGAAGATTGGCGATTTTGGTTTTTCGGTTAGAAAAAAGAAGAGGAACACGAAGAAAAGATGAATTCCGTAACAATAATTCACGTCGGGGACTTCAAGGAAACCTATTTCCGTGAAGCCGAAAAGGAATATATCCGCCGTTTGCGTCCCTTTTGTGACTATAAAACGGTTTGTATAAAAGAAGAATCCTCGTTTGGCGAGGATTCCGAAAAGTTAATTTTGCGTGCGCTCGAGAAGGAAGCGGAAGCGATTCGAAATGCGATCCCGAAACAAGCGTTGAAGATTGCAATGTGTATCGAGGGCAAACAGCTTTCGAGCGTTGAACTTGCCCAAACGTTTTCTTGCGAATCGCGACCGATATGCTTTATAATCGGTTCGTCGTTCGGGCTTGACGAGAAACTGAAACGCGAATGTGACCTTCGTCTTTCGATGTCAAAAATGACCTTTCCTCATATGCTCGCGCGTGTAATGCTCGCCGAACAGGTATATAGAGCGTTTTCTATCAACAGTGGAAAAAAATATCATAAGTAATACGCACTAAGCATAATAACGCAGAACGAATAAATGCATTTATTCTATAAAAAATCGGCACCACTCACAGTAGATTTCTACAGCTTCGGGTGCCGTTTTTTCATTCTGCGTCATTCTGCTACGTGCTTTGGGAAAATAAAATACACACCTGTCATTCTGAACGGAATGAATATGAAGTGAAGAATCTCAATTATGGATAACCTTCCGCTACGTTCAATTAACGTTACCTATTCCTCGATAATACTATCACCCCACAAAACAAGTTTTGCGGGGCGACGGTTCGGATTACTCGGAATGACACTTATACTACATCACAAAAAAGAAAAGAGAGGCGAAAACCTCTCTTTTTGTTATTTCGTTTTGAGTTGTTCCTTAACGCTGTACTTGTCGATTTCGAGTGCGGCGGCGAGTTCTCCAAAGAGAAGGTCTTCGGCTTTTTTGAGGAAACGTTCGTCAATAGCAGAAAGCTTTTTCTTCTGAGGAACGAGGATATCACGTTTTTTATAAATAGAAACGATAAGCTCAACCAAAGCTCGAGAATCATGAAGCTTGATGATTTTATCATACTTATCCGAAAGCTCACGGGGCGAAGACGCGGTGTGAATCTCGGGGTCGATTGTGTGGAAGGCGTTTATAAGCTCGTCAGCTTCGGTCTTTGTCACAATCGGTCGGATATATACGTTCGAGTTATCCGTCGGTGTAAAAATCGCACAGCTTGAATATACAGGCATAAGCTTGTAACATTCTTTGTTGCCGTCGAGAAACTCTTTTTCAAGGATATCCTCGACTCTGCAAACTCCTGTTTCTCCGTATATAATTAAATCGCCAACTGCGAACTTCATAGCAGGTACCTCTCTTGCCGCTACTGCGGATAAAAACCGTCACGGTTTGTGAAAAAAGCGTGGAAATTGTTAAAATGTCATGTACATATTATAACACAAAAGTAACATTTTAGCAAGTCAAAACGAAAAATTTTTGAAAGAAAAATCCCCTCAAATTTGCGTTTTGAGAGGATTCTTTTTGTGGTAATTTGTTTATATCGGGGCAGAAAGAATGTTCTTTTGGAATATTTCGCGAATCAAGGTGTGACCTTCTGCGCTCGGGTGGATACCGTCGATACCGATCATATTTTCCATTCTATCATGTGTTAAAAAGCTCGAACGAAGGTCGAGAATCGGGCATTTTGCAATCATCGCAACACGCTCGGAAAGGTGGCTGTAATATTCCTGCCAACGTGCAATACGGTTGACGTTGCCCATCCATTTTATAATGTTGTCGTAGCTTAAACCTTGCGAAACGAAGTTCATAAATTTATCGGAAACAATAGGTACAAGGTTGCAAATACAAACCTTTGCGCCCTTTTCGCGAACGTAGTTTATCATCTTAAGATATATATCGCTGAACTTTTCGGCGGGTGTGTTCGGGAGAAATTCGCCTTCGGGGTTGTTCGAAACCTCTTCCCAGTTGAAATTGCAGTCGTTTCCGCCGTATTCAAGAACAACAACGGTGTCCTCGTCGCAATCTTCGAGAGTGTCCTTCATAATTTCGAAGCCCTTTTCTATCGTTGCGCCCATCTTACAGTTATTTTCGACCTCGATTCCGTTTTCGGCAAGCTCATCGAACTTATAACCGAAAAGACGGTATCTATTCAACTCCTCGTTGAACATAACTCCTTTCAATATCGAGTCGCCGTATATCTTGATTTTCTTCAATGCCAAAACCTTCTTTTTTGTTCTTATTGTCGCTTCACCTTTACTTTGTAAAGGCGTTCGCGGATTCCTCAAACATTATACTCCGTTTTGAGATATAAGTCCACCTACCGTTCGCTTTTCCGCCTCGACAGAACGGGTATGACTCGGTAGAGAAAAAATCTACTGTTCTACCGTCGGTAGAAAACGCAGAAATTGCAAGGGTTTTGCCTCTTGACAATCGTGTTTTTTGATGTTATGATATGAACAAGAAAGGAGGTTGTGACTTTGGAGGATTATAAGAGAATTATCGCGAACAATATTTCCGAGCTTCGAAAAGCCGTTCCGCTTACCCAAGCCGAACTCGCCGAAAAGCTCAATTATTCCGACAAGGCGGTTTCGAAATGGGAACGCGGCGAATCGATTCCCGACGTTATCGTGTTGAAACAGATTGCCGACGTTTTCGGCGTCACCGTCGATTATCTTCTTGAAGAAGTTCATGACCTTAAAGGGACGATGAAAAGCGTTCCCCGTCAGCTCAAGATAAACCGTATGTTGATTACGGGACTTTCCTGTATGCTTGTTTTTCTTATCGCGACGCTCGCTTTTGTAATACTCGGTCTTTATACAAACCTTGACAAACTCTGGCTTGCCTATGTTTATAGTATCCCAATTTGTTCGATTTTATTGATTGTTTTCAATTCGATCTGGGGCAAACCTCGTCTTAATTTTGTTTTTATTTCTCTCCTCGTTTGGAGTTTGCTCGCTTCGATATATCTTTCTCTCGGCGATTACAGTAAATGGCTTTTGTTTATCATCGGTATCCCCGGACAAGTCATTATAATTATGTGGTCTGGCATAAAGGCGAGGATTTTCAAAAAATAACAAACGAAAAATTAAAGCTTTCGGTTTTTACCGAAAGCTTTTTTATGTTTAATTAAAGACCAAAACGCATTTTGTACGAAGTAAGAGTATTCTGCATCAAAATTGCAATAGTCATAGGTCCAACACCGCCGGGAACGGGGGTGATATAGGACGCTTTTTCTGCACAGCCGTTGAAATCGATATCGCCGACGAGCTTGTCTTCGAGGCGGTTAATACCAACGTCAATGAGAACGGCGCCGTCTTTTACCATATCAGCGGTAATCATATTAGGTCTGCCGCAAGCGGCGATAAGAATATCAGCGTTGCGTGTGACGGAAGGAAGGTCGTTTGTGCGGGAGTGACAAATTGTAACCGTTCCGTTTTCCGCGAGAAGAAGCGCACCCATCGGCTTGCCGACGATGTTGCTTCTGCCGACGACAACACAGTTCTTGCCCGAAACAGAAATGTTATACTCCTTGAGCAATCTCATAACACCTGCGGGAGTACAGGGCTGGAAACGGGGTGAGCCGGTGAAAAGTTTACCGACGTTGTATGCATGGAAAGCGTCGACGTCTTTGTCGGGGCTGATCGCATCGATGACCTTATCGGGATCGATATGCTTGGGAACGGGCATCTGAACGAGGATACCGTCAACAGATTCGTCTTTGTTGAGGAAATCGATGAGTTCGAGAAGCTTTTCTTCACTCTCGTCAGCAGAGAGGAGATATTCAAGACTTGTGATGCCGACCGCTTCACAAGCAAGTTTCTTGTTGCGGACGTAAACCTTACTTGCAGGGTCTTCGCCGACAAGGATAACCGCAAGACAGGGGGCACGTTTGCCCGATGCGGTGATGGATTTTATTTCTTCGGCAATTTCCGACTTGCATTTTGCGGATATCGCCTTTCCGTCGATAATGTTCATTCGTTTTCTCCTTCGGGTTCTGTTTCATTTATATCGCCGTCGAGGGAATCCTGTTCGGCAAGTGTAACTTCGTCAGCGTCGCCGATTTCTTCAAGTTCGGCTTCGTCTTCTTCTGCTTCGGAATCGAGATTCGCTTCTGCCAAAGCGTCGGTTTCCTTCGCAAGAGCCATTTTTACTGTTGCAAATTCCGATTTATATTCCGCCATTTCGTTTGCTTCGGTTCTTGCGCGGATAGCAAGAACGATTTCACCGATGACCGATGCGATAACACAAACGATACCAACGAAAACCGAGAACTTAAGTTCTCCAAAAAGATACAAGCTGTCGGCACGAAGCGTCTCTATGAAAGCTCTGCCAAGACCGTACCAGCCCATATATGCAAAGAATATTTCGCCGTCGAACTTCTTTTTTCTATAAAGGAGGATAAGTATTATCGCAAGTCCGATAAAGTTCCAAAGCGATTCATAAATGAACGTCGGGTGAACGTTTGCGGTATGGGGTGCAATTTGGTTAATATAAACACCGTCGATTTTCGCGAAATCGATTTCCATTCTCCAAGGAAGGCTGTCGATACCTTCGCTCCAACCGTATGCTTCGGCATTAACAAAGTTGCCCCATCTTCCGATAGTTTGACCAAGCATAACGGCGGGTGCAAGTGCATCAAGCATCGAAAGAGAGCTTGTCCTTTTGATTCTGTTATAGATAAGCACCGTTGCAAGTCCAAAAATTATTGCACCGTATATCGCAATACCGCCCGCGCGGATGTTAATCATATTAAGGAAGCCCTTACCCTTATAATCATCCCATTTCGTAGCGACATAGACGAATCTTGCGCCGATAATCGAAATCGGAACGATAAGCAAGGTTACGTTATAAACTGTGTCGAGGATTATCTGTTCCTTTTTGGTTGCAAGATAATAGAAAAGCAAAAATGCCGAAACGATACCCAACGAAAGAATTATTCCGTACCATTGAATATCAATACCGAAAACGGTGAATGCGGTCGGGGTTATATTAAATTCAAGACCGAATTCTGGGAAAGCAATTCTGTTCATTATTCTGTTTCCTTTCCTTGTTTTATGTTCACGATGCTCAAAGCAACGTTTTCTGTGTTTATCGTGTTTAGAGCTTCTTTGATTTCTTCGCTCGTTATATCACGAATAAGCTCGATGCAGTCATACTCATCATAACCCAAGAATGCTGTCGGCGCCATCGCCGAAACGATATCCTCGCCGTTGTCGAAAAGTGAAATACATTCGGCATAAGCCGCACGTTTTTCACGAAGAAGCTCTTGCTCTGAAAAGGGGAGAGTTTTTCTTTTTTCAATCTCGTCAATGACGAGTTTTTTGACGGTTTCAAATTCGTTTCCGCTGCCCGAAACAACGATATGGGCGGAGTTTCTCGATTGGGTATACCCCGCATAAAAGCGTTCGTTAATGATACCCTTTTCATAATTATCGCAATAGAAATCACTCGACCTGCCGAACATAAGCGATATCGCAACCCTTATCGCCGTTCCGATTCGCTGGGTTTTGATGTCCTGATTTTCGAAGGGGGGACATTTTATACCGATTGAATAAAGCGGAGTTGCGATCGGTGACTCGATTTCGAACTCTTTTTTCGAAACAAAGCTCGGTTCGGGGTCATAAAGTGTTTTCGGACGGGCGTGTGTCGATTTCGAGAAATAGCGTTTTGCGAAATCGAGAACCTTTTCCGAATCGACGTTACCGCAAACGCAAAGCGACATATTTGTAGGTACGTAAAAATCGTTATATGCCTTAAAAAGCGTTTCTTTTGTGATTGTATCAATCGTTTCCAAAGTTCCTGATATCGGGGAAACGATGGGGTGGTTGTGATAGAGGGATTTATTGAGATTACGCATCATCGCGTTCGTCGGCGAATCCTCATACATCATAATCTCACGCGCAATAATCTTCTTTTCTTTCTCGACCGATTCATCGGTGAAATTAACGCTCGACACCGATTTTAACAAAATTTCGAGATTTTCGAAAAAGTTTTCGGTACAGGAAAAATAATAACAAGTGTTTTCAAATGAAGTGAAAGCATTTGCATTACCGCCGAAACGGTCAAATTCAAGAAAAGCATCACTGCCGTCGGCATTTTCGAACATTTTGTGTTCGAGAAAATGCGCCGTGCCCGAAGGGAGAGAAGATTCTTGCCCGTCGAGAAGATAATGCCTGTCGGCGTTGCCGAAATCACAACAAACAAGAGCATAGTTTGTCGGAAGGTCCTTCGGCACGATATATACCGAAAAGCCCGAATCGAGCGTGGTGTATAGATATTTTTCTTTGAAATCTTTATTTTCTTTTATCAAAAAACTCATCATTCAACCTCCGGACCGAGAATATATTCAAGTTCGGGGGTAACGCTGTTTGCAAGGGAAATAATATCCTCGCGCGTTACACCGGAAATGAGTTTTTTGTTTTCTTCGATAGTTACTGCATCAAAATTTAGGTTCAAGCCGAGAAGATATCCCGTTATCGAACCAAGACTTCCGCCAACGCCGTTTAGGTTGCGGAGGATTGAATTTTTTGCGTTTTGGATATCCGAATCGGAAAAATCCCCGTTTTTCATCGCTTCGATTTCGCGGTAGATTGCCGAAATTGCCTTTTCTTCGGTCTTCGGCTCGATTCCGCAGGAAACGAAAAGCACGTTTTTGCCTGCCGTCGGATAGCTTGAACAATAATAGCAAAGCCCTTCCTTTTCACGAACGTTCATGAAAAGTTTGCTCGCCGGCGAACCGCCGAATATTTCGTCATAGACGGTCAAAACAGCACGTTTCTTCGCCGTATCGGGCATATCAAGGGTACAACCGAGAATCAAGACGCTTTGTTCCATATCGAGCTCTTCGAAAGCGCGGATGATTTTATCGCGGTTTTTATGGAAAGTCGGCTTCGAAACAGCCGTTTTTCTCGGCAAAAAGGGGAGATTCTTGCGGACACAGCTTTCTACGTAATCGAAATCTGCTTCACCCGCATAGGTGATAAAAACAGGGTAGTCGTTTATCGCTTTTCGGTAGAAATCCATAAGCTTTTGTACGTCAAGCTCGGAAACAAGCGAAATATCGCCCGCCGCATCAACGGAAAAGGGTTCGCCCTCACACATAATTTGTCTTGCGCGGAGCATCGCATAGGACGGTTTGTTTTCGATTGCCGAAGCGATTTCTTCGATAAGACAAACCTTTTCGGTTTCGACGCTCTTTTCGGGGAAAACGCCGTTTTCAAGATTCGGGTTGAAAATTGCGTCACCAAGCAACTCTGTCGCACGTTCGAGAACACGTTCACCGTCAAAAGCGAAGGAATCGGCAATCGTGCTTATTTCAAGACGCAACAACAAAAGCTCGCCTCTCCTTTGGACAAAGGAATCCAACCCCAAGGCATAGAGCTCGTCTTTTATGATAGAAAATGCTTTCATCGAGGGATATTTCCCTGTTGAAAGCGAAAGAAGATTCGTCAAAAGCGAATAACCCGAAGCGGTTTCAAATTCAAGCGGTATGGCAAAGCTCACCGTCATTAAGCTTGATTTGAACTTATCGGTTTTGCAGGAAGAGAGAAAAACCCCTTCCTGCAAAGCAATATTTTTTATTTCCATTAAGACCTATTCGTCGATAACAGCAACAGCACTTGCGGCGATACCTTCGCCTTTTCCTGTGAAGCCGAGACCTTCTTCGGTCGTCGCTTTGATGCTTACGGCACCTGTGCTGATATCAAGCGTGTTTGCGATATTACGGCGCATTTCGTCAATATAAGGAGAACACTTGGGTGCTTCTGCGATAATTATCGCATCGATGTTGTTTATCTGACAACCCATCGTCTTGAGAAGTCTTCCAACCTCCTTGAGCAATTCCAAGGAGTTTATTCCCTTATATTTATCGTCGGAATCGGGGAATCTTCTTCCGATATCACCCAATGCCGCTGCACCCAAAAGTGCATCACAGATAGCGTGGGTTAAAACGTCGGCATCGGAATGACCGAGAAGACCTTTTTCAAAGGGAATCTCTTTTCCGCCGAGAATTAATTTTCTGCCTTCAACGAGGCGGTGGACGTCATAGCCCTGACCCATTCTAATCATAATTTAATCACCTTTAAGTTTTTTGAGTATTGCTTCTGCAACCGAAACGTCGGACGGAGAAGTTAATTTCATATTTGGCTCGGTGCGGACGATATAATCGACCTTTGCACCGAAATGCTCGAGAAGCGAGGTTTCGTCGGTGAAATTGCCGTAAATATCTTTTGCGTGTTCAACAGCGTCAAGATAAAGCTTTTTATTAAAGCATTGAGGCGTTTGAACAGCAAACATATTGCTTCTGTCAAGGGTAGAAACCTCATTTGTCTGAGGATTTCTATACTTGACCGTATCGGTAACAGGCGAACAAACGCAGGAAGCACCCGAATCTATTGCACGGTTGACCGTGTCTTCAAGAATCTCCTTTGTGATAAAGGGACGGGCACAATCGTGTGCGCAGATAATGTCGATATCGTCGCTTGAAGCAAGAACACCGTTTCTTATTGATTCTGCACGCATACTACCGCCGAGAACAAACTTTATAGGAGTTTTATAACCTACGGAAAGTTCCTTCAAGGAGTCGATGTTGTCTTTCGAACAAACAACAACAACTTCGTCAATAAAACTGTTTTCTATCGCAGAAAGAACGTATTCAAAAAGCGTTCTTCCCGAGATTTTAATGTTCGGCTTTGAAACACCGCCCATACGGCTACCGCTTCCTGCGGCAGCAATAACGGCACAAACCTTTTTTCTCGACATATTCTTATTATCCAACGTAGTCATAGCCCATCTGCAACGCTTTTGCGTTCATTTCGCCAAGCTCGGGCTTGGATTTGGGCGCAGATGCTTTGATACATTCCATAAAGTAGTCTGCATCGAAAAGACCTGTCTTCTTGATGAGATGACCGAGGATGATAACGTTTGCAAGTTTGGGGAAACCTGCATCGTTTGCCATCTGGGTTGCAGGAATGTAATATGCGGTAACGTCGTCTCTCGAAGTCTTAACGTCGATAAGAGAGCTGTCAATAACGATA
Organism: Eubacteriales bacterium; assembly: GCA_045657245.1. Lineage (GTDB taxonomy): Bacteria > Bacillota > Clostridia > Oscillospirales > CAG-382 > Coliplasma. The sequence goes on from JAZOSQ010000021.1 coordinate 26,790, forward strand.
GAACCGCCGACAGCAACTCTGCCTTCGAACTTCAAAAGCGAGGGCTTGTTCATAGCAACGAGGATATCGGGGGTTGTAACAAGGGGAGAACCGATGGGTTCGTCGTCGATGTTGACGGAACAGTTACAAGTACCGCCTCTCATTTCGGGACCGTAGGAGGGAAGCCAGCTAACCTGTTTGTCGCTGTTCATTCCTGCGAGGACAAGCTGTTTGCCGGCGAAGAGAATACCCTGTCCGCCGAATCCTGCCAAAAGAATTGCGCTCATTTCGTTTCCTCCTTAGTGATATCCTTATAAACACCCAACGGGTAGTGCGCCATCATATTTTCTCTGAGCCATTCAAGCGACTTTTCGGGAGAAAGACCCCAGTTTGTCGGACAGGTCGAGAGAACTTCGATTATGGAAAGGCCTTTTTTGTTCATCTGCATTTCAAAGCCCTTCTTGATTGCCTTCTTTGCAGCGAGAACGTTCTTAACGCAGTCGACAGAAACACGTTCTGCATAAGCAACGCCGTCGAGGGTGCTTACCATTTCGCAAACACAAATGGGGTTACCCTGAATTTCCTTGATTCTTCTGTAGGGAGAGGTTGTGGAAACCTGACCGAGAAGAGTTGTGGGAGCCATCTGACCGCCGGTCATACCGTAAATTGCGTTGTTGACGAAGATGATTGTGATATTTTCACCTCTTGCGCCAACGTGAACGGTTTCTGCAGTACCGATTGCAGCAAGGTCGCCGTCACCCTGATAGGTGAATACGGTGAGGTCGGGGTTTGCTCTCTTAACACCGGTTGCAACAGCAGGTGCTCTGCCGTGAGGAGCTTCGATCATATCACAGTTGAAATAGTTATAAGCGAAAACCGAGCATCCAACGGGTGCAATACCAACAGTCTTTTCTTCAAGACCAAGCTCGTCGAGAACCTCGGCAACAAGACGGTGGATTATACCGTGGGTACAGCCGGGGCAATAGTGAAAGGGGGTATCGGTTAAAGCGTGAGGTTTTTCAAAAACGATCATTATTTGTTTCCTCCCGAATATTCTTCGATTTTTGCAAGGATATCTTCGGGAGTGGGGATCATACCGCCCGTTCTTCCGTAATGGTATACCTTCTTTTTGCAATCGATTGCAATCTTAATATCGTTGACCATCTGGCCCATGTTCATTTCAACAGAAAGGAAGCAGTTTGTCTTGTCTGCAAGTTCGTTAAGCTGTTTTGCAGGGAAAGGATAAAGGGTGATAGGACGGAAAAGACCTGCCTTGATACCCTTCTTACGAGCGTTACGAACGGCAGTCTTTGCGATTCTTGCGGTGATACCGTATGCAACAAGGATAATGTCTGCATCTTCTGTGAGATATTCTTCGTATTTAACTTCGTTTTCTTCGAGCTTCTTATATCTTTCGAAGCGTTCGAGAACGATTTCTTCAAGCTTTTCGGGTTCGATATAAAGCGAGTTTACGATGTTGTGAACACGCTTACCGCCGTGACCGTTACAAGCCCAATCCTTTTCGGGAATTTCTCTTGCGGGCTTTGCTTCAAAGTCAACAGGTTCCATCATCTGACCGAGTGCACCGTCTGCAAGGATCATACAGGGCATACGGTAGATGTCTGCAAGGTCGAAAGCTTCGCCGACGAGGGTTGCGATTTCCTGAACCGAGTTGGGAGCAAGAACGATAGCATGTCCGTCGCCGTGACCGAGCGCTTTTGTTGCTTGGTTATAGTCGCTCTGTGCGGGTTGGATACCGCCAAGACCGGGACCGCCGCGCTGTACGTTAACGATAACGCAGGGAACGTCGGAACCGATTATGTAGGAGATGTCTTCGCTTTTAAGCGAAATTCCGGGAGAGGAAGAGCTTGTAATAACTCTTGCGCCGGTACTTGCAGCACCGAGAACCATATTGATTGCCGCAATTTCACTTTCTGCCTGAAGCGAAAGACCGCCTCTCTTGGGCATCTGTTTTGCCATATATTCGGCAAGTTCTGTTTGGGGAGTGATAGGGTAACCGAAGAAGAGTTTACAACCTGCGCGGATTGCAGCTTCTGCGATAGCTTCGTTACCTTTCATCAAAAGCTTTTCTGCCATTATTTGTCACCTCTTTCAACGGTTATAACAACGTCGGGACACATCGTTGCACACATAGCGCAAGCGATACATTTGTCGAGTTCTGTAACGGTTGCAGGGTGATAACCCTTTGCGTTAAGAGTGTTCTTGTCAAGAAAAACGATCTTTCTCGGACAAGCGGTAACACAAAGTCCGCAACCTTTACAAAGGTCGGTTTTGAAAGTAACTTTGTTCATTGTCTTTTTCCTCTGGATTAAAAAAGTTTTTTTGTTATATCTTTTATTTTAACTGTATTTTCAATATCAAGCCAATCGGGTGCTGTTGTGAAAAGCAATGGAAGGTTTGATATCTCGGACAGTTTTTCAGCATAGGGAATAGAATCTAAAACAGCTTTTTCGTCGGTTTCCAAACCAAGATTGCTGTTATTGATAATGCCGTGGAATTCAAGCCCCGAAGCTCTCTTGATTTCTTCGAGAACCTCCAAAGCACCCTCGGGCTCGGCGGTTATATATCGATATCGGTTATATACAAAATACATTTTGTATCCCGCTTCGACATAATCGTCGTGCGATAGTCCCAAAACTGCCGCGCCGTCACCGTCACCGCCGACGTCTGCGATTGATTTACCGCTTCCGTTGAAAAGAAGTTGATAGTTTTGAGGTAGGGCAGGTATATCAACGTTAGTATTTGCAAATTCGGGAACAAGTGTTGCGACACCGAGCTTTTCGAGAAGCTCTTTGTTGTCTGCACTTCGGAAATAGGGATTGACGATGTCAAGGTCGGCAATACGGCATTCAACACCGCTTTCTGCGAGTGACATCGCAAGATTAACTGCGACGTTCGTCTTTCCTGAACCGTAAGGACCCGAAATTATGGTCACTTTTTCTGTTGCGAGTTCGTTAAAGGAATTCATTTATGCGCCTCTGATTATATCTCCGCTTTTTGCGGAATCGATTTCGATATAGAACTCCATTCCCGCGTGGGGAGTGGCTTCGATCGGGTTCATTTCGGAATCATAAAGATTGCCGATGACAAAATCATATCCGAACGAGTTCGGCGAGAGAAGGTTTGCGGAATTTCCCTTGCACATCTTGTTTCTCTGGAAACATTTCGCCAATTTCTTTTCGGGATAGAATTCCGTGACGGTTGCAAGAAAAGGTCGGTCGGCAATATATTCGTTTGCATCAACGACGTTTGCGTCGGTTTCGGGTGCAGAATAGAAATAACCCGTACCGTATTCACGGTGGCTGACGCTTTCGGTTTCGATCTTGCATCGTTCGTCGAATTCACGACCTGCAAAATAGTCGTCGATAGCAATACGATATGCATTCGTGATTGCCGCCGTATAATATGCACTCTTCATTCTGCCTTCGATTTTGAAGGAATCTATACCTGCGTCAACAAGGTCGCCGATATGTTCTATCATTCGCATATCGCGTGAGGAAAATACGTAAGTTCCTCGTTCGTCCTGTTCGGCATAAAGGTTTTCCGAACGTTTTTCTTCGCGGAGATAGTATTTCCAACGGCAGGGTTGAGCACATTGACCATTGTTTGCGTTTCGGTTCATAAAATAGTTCGAAAGCAGACATCTTCCCGAATAGGAAACACACATCGCGCCGTGCACGAAACATTCAAGCTCGACTGTTTCGGGAATGTTTTGACGAATGCTTTTTATTTCATCGAGCGAAAGCTCTCTTGCAAGAACAACTCTCGAAACACCGTATCTGTTCCAAAATTTAATTGCGGCGGAATTTACGGTTGAAGCTTGGGTTGAAAGATGTATCTCTGCTTCGGGGATAGCTTCTTTTATAATATCCATAACACCGGGGTCGCTTATAATGAAAGCGTCGGGGGTTACTTTGGAAAGCAATTTCGCATATTCGGAAAGTGATTGAAGCTCTCCATCGCGAGGCATGGTGTTTAAGGTAAGATAGACCTTCGAATTGCGGTTGTGTGCATAATCGAGCGCCTCGCTCAATTCATCGAAAGTCAAATTACCTGCCGAGGCACGCATACCGAATTTATCAAGCGCACAATAAACCGCATCAGCTCCGTAATTCACGGCATATTTGAGCTTTTCGAGGTTTCCTGCGGGGGAGAGAAGTTCGGGTTTTTTGATGATTTTATTCTTCATATTTTCCTGCATCCATAGCGGCATTGTCCTTCTTGACCTGTTCTTTGTTCTTTGCGTGTCCCGATTTTGTCGAAGCATAATAGGTCTTGCCCGCATCGTTGGAAACGAAGAAATATGCGTTAATCTTGCTTCCGGAAGAACTTGTGGGCGCGGTCGGGAACACGGTTGCCGTAAGTGCGTCAAGACCGGGGTTGCTAATCGCTCCGGGAGGCAAGCCGTTGTAAAGATAGGTGTTATATCTTGTATCGTAGCTAATGTCGATTTCTGAAGAATCGGTTATACGTTCGGGAAGTGCGTACTGGATCGTAGCATCACTTTCGAGTTTAGGGAAGGTTTTCGGGTGCGAAAGACGGTTGTGGAAAACATAGGAGATGAAATAGAAATCCTCTGCCGTTCCGCCTTCGCTTTGTACCATAGAAGCAAGTACGACGATATCGTCGAAGGTCATTCCGTATTCCTTCATAACCATGTCGCGATTGCTTTCGCCGTTTGCGTTCTTAGTGTTGAAGTCCTTCCAGAATTTGTTGCTGAAAGCGTTAAGCATTTTGTTTATAACCAAAACTTCGCTTTCGGTGGTATAGAATTCATAGGTATCGGGATAGAGATATCCTTCAAGACGATATTTTCTGTGTTCGGAATAACCCGTTTCGCCGAGAAGTTGAACAAATTCCCATTTATAGGGATATTCGTTGATGGCTTCGATATATTTTTCACGTTCGCCAACACCGTTTTCGACGAGAAGGTCGATAATTTGGTCGACTGTATAACCTTCGGGAATAGTAACACGCTTAATTTCGCGGTTTGCATGTTTCGAGGTGAGTTTTGTGATTATCTGGGAATAGTTATAATCGAAATTAAGAGTATGTTCTCCGGGGATATATTCGGTCTTGCCGTTTTCTTCGTCACTTCCGCGATAGTCCATATAGAGTTTATAAACCCAACCGTATTCGATGATGCCTTCGTCTTGAAGCATTTTTGCAACTTCTTCGTCTGTGACACCTTCTTCAAGGGTAATTGTAACCTCTCTCGAGTCGGTAACCAAAGCAAAAACGTCGTTTCCGATGGTGATTATAAAATAAGAAAGATATGCCGAAACGATAGCGACGGCGAGAATATAAACCAAAGCTTTCGGAAGGAAGCTTATACGGCCGATAACACTGCCGACCTTGTCAAGCTTGTTTTCCTCTTCCTCGGGTTCTGTGTTTGAGTCGTCTCCTTCTTCGGGAAGGGGAATGTCTTCATAATCCTCTGCGGAAGAAAAATGGCTTGAAATAGGGGAAGGAATTTCAATTTCTTCCTTCTTTTCGGGCTCTTGTTCAGGGCTGGGTGCAGGAGCAGGTTCGTTTACAGGTTTGGGCGCAGGCGCAGGTATCGGCGCAGGTGTGGGCGCAGTTTCCGCCTTGGGCTTGTCGCTCAAATGGTCGAATATCGAAACAGGAATTTCACCGTCGCCGTAATAAACAGCGTTGCGTTCCTGTTTGTTTTCGGAGACAGAATCGCTTTTGGAAAGTATTTCCAATATTTCATCGACGTGACTGTTAATTTCTTCGCGGTCTTTATCGATCTGTGGTTTGGGCTCGTCATTAAGCTCGTTGAGCATGTCGAAAAGCTCGTCGGCGCGGCTCTTTCCGTTTCTATCTGCCATAAGAAATACCTCCTTTATCCTAAAATAGATTTATACAAACAAAAACAAAAATCAATATAATAAACGTCGGAGACAAAAACAGTTTTGTGATATTGCCGAAGCTCTTCGGTGGAATTGCGTCCGTTTGAGGTCTTTCGGAATAGTAATAACACATATTTTCAATCTTCGAAAGCAAAAGCAGAAGCGAAGCACCTGTCAATACAATAAGAACAAAACCGATGAAATAGGAACCGTTTTTCACGACGGTTATTCTCAAGAATGCGTCGCTTGCGTAAATGCTCAAGGTGTTGCTCAAAAGATGTATTGCAATGGACGGAAGGATCGATTTTGTCATCGCGGTACAGAAACCAAGCAAAAGACCGGAGAAAAGATAGACGAAAAAGCTTTCGATCGAGAAATGGAGCATAGCAAAACAGAGAGCCGAAATGATGACTGCGTTTGCCGTGCCGTATTTTCTGTATTCGTTGAAAATAATTCCTCTGAACAAAAATTCTTCGCATATCGCAGGAATAATTATAAGAGAGAGAATAATTTCAAGATGTCCGAAGCTTTGCTGATCGCTTGAAAAATCACCGTAATAGTTCGTGATAGCGGCGACCGAACCGCCGTTAACGAAATAGAAAAACTTGATGAGAAGCGTGCCGCAGATGAAGAACAACGCGGCGAACAGAACAAACATAACGTCAGGCGCTCTGTTCGAAACAAGATACATCGGTTGGTCAAGTTTGCGACCTTTTAATAGATAATATACAATCGAGGGGAGCGCAAGAACAACAAGTTGAATAACCCCAATAGCGACGAAGATGTTCGTTTCGCTGTTAAGCGACGTTAACGATTTCGTCGAAACCTGCATCGCGATTATAACGAAAATAACAAGCAAAGGCGCGGTGATATACGGTAATTTGATTTTTTCTTTGAGTTTGGAAAGCATATCCTCGCTCCTTTCGTTAGACTTGTTTGTGTTTTATGCGAATCTTGTTTGTGCCTGAAGCTCGGTAACCTTATCGGCGCCGAACAATACTTCGACAAGCTTGAAGCCGAATTCAAAAGCAACGCCCATACCTTCTGCTGTGATGAAGATATCGTCGTGTTCGACCTTCTTGCCGGTTATGTTTGCGGATTGCATGCTTTCGTCGTCAAAACCGGGATAAACAGCGGCATTTCTGCCTTCAAGAAGTCCCATATTACCGAGAATCGTCGGAGCAGCACAAATTGCCGCGATGATAATGCCTTTACCGGCAGCATATTCGATAAGCGAAGCAACTTGAGGATTTTCGCGAAGAAGCTCTGTTCCTGTCGCACCGCCGGGGAGAACAAGGCAGTCCATTTCTTCTTTGTGAAGGTCTTCGATCGATATATCCGCCGCAACCGAAATACCGTGTGCGCCGGAAACAGAAAGTTCGCCTTCTGTGGAAACCAAAATTACGTTTGCACCTGCGCGCTTGAGCAGGTCAACAGGCACGATTGCTTCGGTTTCTTCAAATCCTTTTGCAAGGAGCATAACTACGTTTGCCATTATAATTTCCTTTCGGCTCAGAGAGAAAGTTCGGGAATGATATCTCTGAGTTTTTCGACAATTTCTTTATGTATTTCTTCGCGAGAACGCATCTCGCCGTTTTTGTCACAGTCAATCTTTATCCAGCCGAGCTTTTCTGCGGAATAGAGAGCCGCTTTATAGCTGTTTTCAAGATGTGCCTTGTTGCTTTCGTGAATATCCTTTTCTGCGCCCGTTTCGTCGCATCTGTGCTGTATCATCTTTTGCGATATTTCGGGGGGCAGGCAGAGATAGACAACAGCATCGGGCTTTGGTACACCGAGCTTGTTGTATTCATAGTCGGTAAGCCAAGTCAAGAAAGAATCGTATTCGCTTTCATCAAGCTTTGAAAGCTGATGAACGGCATTAGCCGAGGTATAGCGGTTTGCAAGAATAATTGCGCCGTCGTCGTAATCCTTCTTCCAATCGAGCATAAAGGAGCAAAATCTGTCTGCACCGAAGAAGCTCGAAGCGGCAAAAGCATTCACGGCCTCGGGGTCGTCACCGAAACGGCCTTTGAGGTACATATTAACGTGTGCCGAATATTCGCTGTCATAGGTGGGGAAGGAAAGATATCTGTAAGGAATCCCTTTTTCTTCAAGTAAATCCTTGAGCATTTCGGTCTGTGTCATCTTGCCCGAAGCATCAAGCCCGTCGATAGCAATAAGCCGTTTTTTCACCGTGCAACCTCCTTTTGGGTATAGTTATCGATTCTTTATCAATTTAATAATATAACACAATTATTATAAAAAATCAAGGGAATTACAACATATATATTATATTCCAAACGTTAAAAGATAAAAAAATAAACTCACCGAGCAACAAACTCGATGAGTTTTTGTATTTCTTTTATTCAACTTCCTCGAAATCTTCTGCGCCGTGTTTACAGAGAGGGCAGACGAAATCTTCGGGGAGGGTTTCGCCTTCATAGACGTAACCGCAGATTTTGCACATATAACCTCGAACGGTTTTTGCTTTCGGCTTCGGTTTTACGTTTTTATGATAGTAATCATAGGTCATCGAGTCCTTGTCGGAAATAACCTTCGCTTTGGTGAGGGTACAGATGAACATACCGTGTGTGCCGAGGTCGATATATTGCTCGACTTTAAGCGACATAAAAGCGTTGATATACTTCGAAAGAACGGGAAGACCGTTTTCCGAACGAGTGAAATCGATTCCTGCGAATTTATCGCAATCTTTTCCGCTCTTGAACCCGAAATTCTCAAAAACCGAGAAGGGTGCATCGGTCGAAAGGCAGTTGATATTCATAACGCCCGATTGTTTGATTATATCGTGGGAATAGTTGGATTTGTTAATCGTAACTGCAATTTGGGTCGGGGTGCTTGTGACCTGAACGACGGTGTTGAGAATTGCGCCGTTGTCCTTTGTTCCGTCGTTCGACGTGACAACGTAAAGACCGTAACCAATCTTGAAAAGTGCGCTTGAATCGATATTGCTCATATTTCTGCCTCCTGATTTTTTATAGTATGCCCTGATTTATGCAAGTTCTTTCGCGAGAGAATCTATTTGTGCTCTGCTTTCTTCGTTGAGTGCCGACATAATCTTGACTTCGGTTTCCGCGAGAGTGAGGTTCTTGCTCTTTTCAAGCATCGTTTTCATAACTCTCGTTGCGGTGGGTGCCCAGCTTCCGTTTTCGACGAAAGCAACTTTGCGGTTGCTGTAATTACGCTCGGTGAGGTGATTTATAAACTCACGCATAAAGGGGAAAACGTCGCCGTTATAGGTCGTTGTCGCAAGAACAAGTTTGCTGTAACGGAATGCATCTTCAACAGCTTCCGCCATATCGCAACGTGCGAGGTCGTTAACAACAACCTTCTTGGCGCCGTTAGCTTCAAGCTTTTCCGCAAGTTCGTAAACTGCCTTCTTCGTGTTGCCGTATACCGAGGTGTATGCGATAACAACACCTTCTTCTTCGGGACGGTAGCTCGACCAGGTGTCATAAAGACCGATATAATAGCCGAGATTTTCGGTGAGAATCGGTCCGTGAAGGGGGCAGATTATCTGAATATCAAGCGTCGATGCCTTCTTGAGAAGCTTTTGAACGGGGTCGCCGTATTTTCCGACGATGCCGATATAATATCTTCTTGCTTCGCAAGCCCAATCTTCTTCAACGTCGAGTGCGCCGAATTTACCGAACCCGTCGGCAGAGAAAAGAACCTTGTCAAAGCTGTCATAAGTAACGATAACCTCGGGCCAATGTACCATAGGTGCCGTGACGAAGGTCAAAACATGATTACCGAGAGAAAGGGTGTCACCTTCGCCGACAACGATTTGTTTTTCGGGGAAATCGGTTCCGAAAAAGTTCTTCATCATAACGAACGCTTTTGACGAAGAAACGATTTTTGCTTCGGGATAGACCTTCGCGAAGTTCAAAATGTTTGCCGAGTGGTCGGGTTCCATATGCTGAACGACGAGATAGTCGGGTGTTCTTCCGTCGAGCGCGTTTTTGATGTTTTCGAGCCATTCGTCACCGAAATTGATGTCGACGGTGTCCATAATCGCAATCTTTTCGTCGATTATTGCATAGGAGTTATAAGCCATTCCGTTCGGAACGATATATTGACCTTCGAAAAGGTCGACTTTATGGTCGTTAACACCGATATATTTAATGTCTTTTGTTACGTTCATTTGAAAACCTCCGTTGTTTTCTTTTTTTGTGATTATAACATATCCTTTTTGCGATATCAATAAAAAATCTCCGAGTTTTTTCTCGGAGATTTCTGTCGGTTATATAATTTTATTTCTTGAACTTATCAAAGAAGCTTTTGCGTTTTGCGTTGTTTTTGTCGTTAAGACTTTCGTTGAATTCGGTGAGAAGCTCTTTCTGCTTCTTCGAGAGTCCCTTCGGGGTTTCGACAATAACGGTTACGAGCAAATCGCCTCTGCCTCTGCCGTTAATACGGGGAACACCCTTGCCCTTAACCGCAAAGGTCGAACCGCTTTGAGTTCCTTCGGGAATCGTAAGTTCGCCGTTGCCGTCGGGGGTGGGAATCGTTATCTTTGCGCCCAATGCCGCATCCGCAAACGTTATCGGAAGTTCAAGACGGAGATTATATCCCTCACGCACGAAAAATTCGTGGCTTCTGACCATAACCTGAATTATAAGGTCGCCGTTCGGACCGCCGTTGACACCTGCATTACCTTGTCCCGAAAGCGAAATTCTTTGACCGTTGTCGATACCGGCGGGAATGTTGACCTCAAGCGTTTTGCTCTTGCGAACGTTACCGCTACCGCGACATTCCTTACAGGGCTTGTCGATTGTCTTGCCCTTACCACCGCATTCGTCACATTCCGCAGTGCTTTGCATCATACCGAAAGGCGTTCTTCTTTGAACGGTTATCGTACCTCTGCCACCGCACTTGCGACAGGTGTTTGCCGTCGAGCCCTTCGCAGCACCGCTGCCACCACAGTCCGCGCAACGTTCGATCCTTGTGTAAGAAACGTCGCGCTTACAGCCGAATATTGCATCTTCGAAGTCGATTGTGATTCGAAGTCCGACGTCGTCACCCTGCATAGGTGCGTTAGCATAACTGCTTCTACCGCCACCGCCGAAGATATCGCCGAAAGCACCGAAGATATCGCCCATATCAAATCCGCCGCCGAATCCCGAAAATCCTCCGCCGAATCCGCCTCCGCCTGCAGAGGGGTCTACACCTGCATAGCCGAAACGGTCGTAGTTTGCTTTTTTGTTCGGGTCGGAAAGAATCGAATACGCTTCGTTAACTTCCTTGAACTTTTCCTCGGCACTCTTGTCGCCGGGGTTTGCGTCGGGGTGGAATTCCTTCGCTTTTCTTCGGAATGCCTTCTTTATTTCTTCGTCTGTGGCGGATTTATTTATGCCGAGTATCTCATAGCAATCTCTTTTATCTGCCATATGTTACCTCAATATACCCACGAAAAGAGAGGAAGAATTTTCCTCTCTTTCCGATTAGATTCTTAACCGTTGGACTTATCGGTGAAGTCGGCGTCGTAATAATCGTTGCCGTTGCCACCGTTGTTTCCGTTTGCGTCAAAACCGCCGTTTGCGTTGGGGTCGAAGCCCTGTGCGCCTTCAGGGTTTGCCTGTTGATAAAGCTTTGTGCTTACGTCATAGATTGCCTTCTGGAGAGCATCGGTGTCTGCCTTGATTCTGTCGGTATCATCGGCAGCAACGCTGTCCTTGAGCTTTGCGATTGCATCGTTGACGGGCTGTTTGTCAGCATCGGTAAGCTTGTCGCCTGCTTCATTCATAGTCTTTTCGCACTGGAAGATAAGCGATTCTGCCATATTCTTTGCTTCAACAGCTTCCTTGCGCTTCTTATCTTCTTCTGCGTGCATTTCTGCATCACGGATAGCAGCATCAATTGCGTCTTTGCTCATATTGGAAGAGGACTGAATCGTGATGTGCTGTTCCTTGCCCGTACCCTTGTCGGTTGCCTTAACGTTAACGATACCGTTAGCGTCGATGTCGAAGGAAACTTCGATCTGAGGAACACCTCTGGGAGCGGGAGCGATTCCGTCAAGCGAGAATCTGCCGAGAGTTGTATTGTTTGCCGCCATTTCTCTTTCACCCTGAAGAACGTGAATTTCAACAGAGGGCTGGTTGTCAGCCGCAGTGGAGAAGATCTGGCTCTTTTGGGTGGGGATTGTGGAGTTTCTGTCGATGATCTTTGTGAATACACCGCCGAGTGTTTCGATACCGAGAGAAAGGGGAGTTACGTCGAGAAGGAGAAGGTCCTTAACGTCGCCGCCGAGAACACCACCCTGAATTGCCGCGCCGACAGCAACACATTCGTCGGGGTTGATGCCCTTGAAGGGTTCCTTGCCGATAAAGTTCTTAACGGCATCATAAACAGCGGGGATTCTTGTAGAACCGCCGACGAGGAGAACCTTGTCAACCTGATTGGGCTGAAGACCTGCATCGCGGAGCGCCTGTTTAACGGGGGTCATGGTTCTTTCAACGAGGTCGCTTGTGAGTTCGTCGAATTTAGCACGTGTAAGGGTTGCATCAAAGTGCTTGGGACCGGTTGCGTCTGCGGTGATGAAGGGAAGGTTGATGTTTGTGCTCATCATACCCGAAAGCTCGATCTTTGCCTTTTCTGCCGCTTCCTTAAGACGTTGCATAGCCATTTTGTCGTTGCGGAGGTCGATGCCCGATTCGGATTTGAAGGATTCTGCGATCCAGTTCATAATCTTTTCGTCGAAGTCGTCACCGCCGAGACGTGTATCGCCCGAAGTGGAAAGAACTTCGAAAACGCCTTCGCTGATGTCGAGGATAGATACGTCGAAGGTACCACCGCCAAGGTCATAGATCATAACCTTTTGGTCGATATCCTTGTCAAGACCGTATGCAAGTGCAGCCGCAGTGGGTTCGTTGATTATACGAAGAACTTCAAGACCTGCAATCTTACCTGCATCCTTGGTTGCCTGACGCTGAGAGTCAGAGAAGTATGCGGGAACGGTGATAACTGCCTGAGAAACGGTTGTGCCGAGATATGCTTCTGCATCGCTCTTGAGCTTCTGAAGAATCATAGCACTGATTTCCTGAGGAGTGAAGTTTTTGCCGTCGATGTCAACTTTGAAGTTTGTGCCCATTTCTCTCTTAATGGAGATTACGGTTCTGTCGGGATTTGTGATTGCCTGTCTTTTTGCAACCTGACCGACCATTCTTTCGCCGGTCTTGGAGAATGCAACAACCGAAGGAGTTGTTCTGTTACCTTCAGCGTTGGGGATAACAGCGGGTTCGCCGCCTTCATATACTGCAACACAGGAGTTTGTTGTACCAAGGTCGATACCGATAATTTTAGCCATAATAAAATACCATCCTTTTTATATTATTGAAATTATATGCGTTAGTTTGAAACTTTAACCATTGCGTGTCTGATAACCTTTTCACCGAGCATATAGCCGCGTTGGAAGGTCTGGGAAACCATGTTTTCACCGAATTCTTCGTTTTCATCATGCATTATCGCGTTGTGAAGATTCGGGTCGAACTCTTTTCCGTCGGATTCGATGGGTGTAACACCAATCTTTGCAAAAATGTCTGTAACCTGCTTCGAAAGAGCTTTGATTCCGTCATCGTCGGGAGAGAACTCAAGTGCCTTGTCAAGACTGTCTGCGACGGGGAGGAGTGCTTTCACCGCATCGGCATATGCCTCGGTATATGCATCACTCTTTTCCTTTGCAGTGCGTTTGCGGTAATTATCATATTCCGCCGCAAGACGAAGATATTTGTCGTTCGATTCGGAAAGCTCTTTTTTGAGCGATTCGATTTCTTTTTCTTCTTTTTTCGAAACCGTTTCTTCTGCCGTTTCTTCGGCTTCGGTAACGGTTTCTTCGTTATTAATCTTCTCGTTGTCCATTATTGCCTTCTCCAATCATAAATCCGTTATTGAAAGTGATATCTTTATCGATCTGTCCTGTAAGCCCTTCTGCAAAATAATCGAGAGAGGCGATAACCTTTTTATAGTCCATATGCTTCGGTCCGATAACACCGATCGCACCAACGACCTTTCCGCCGACGCTTATCGGGTGGAACACAAATCCCGTTCCGGGCGGTGCGATATCCTGCGCTTCCTCACCGAAGATTATGCTTGTTTGTCCGGGGACAGCTTTTTTCATAAGCTCGGAAAAACGTTTTCTTTCTTCAATCATCGAAAGAACGCTTTGTACCTTTGCCACGTTGAAAAATTCGGGGTGGGAAAGAAGCTTTGTAACACCGTCGATATGAACCTTTTCGCTGTCGAAGGAGTTGAACATCTCGTTTACAACACGCAAAAGCATCGTCGAGAACGCTTTGTGTTCTCCCATCGCGTTTTCAAACTCGATGACTGTGTTAAGATTGACCTGCTCGGGCGTGATACCCGTGAAGGATTTATTAAGCGCATTCTTTGCCGTTTCAAGAATTTCATTGTCGAGCGATTCTTGGGTTTTAACCTGCCTTGAACGAACCGAACCGTCCTTGCAAATCATAATAAGAAGAAAATCGTGTTCGCCGATCAAGACCGTTTCATATCTGTCGGCTTCCGAACCGCTTCCGCCGATGAAGGCAAACGAAGTATAGTTCGTGACCTCGCCGAGAGCGTGACTCGCTTCTTCCATGAGCGTCGAAACCTCGGCAAGCTTGTTTGTTATAACCTCGTCGAGAACTTCGACTTCTTCGAGTGCAAGATAATATCTGCCCATAAGGTTTTCAACGTAGGTTCGATATCCCTTCGCCGTCGGAACACGTCCCGCGGAAGTGTGGGGCTGTTCGAGATAACCCATATTTTCGAGGTCGCTCATTTCGTTTCTTATCGTTGCGCTCGAAACGTTGAATTCTTCTTTTGTTGTAAGATATTTTGAACCGACGGGTTCACCTGTTGCGATATATGCGTCTACGATAGAGCGTAATATCGCTTTTTTGCGTTCGTTAAGTTCCATATACCGCACTCCATTTTAATTTTTAGCACTCGTTGACACCGTGTGCTAAAACTATCTTTATTATATCCCCATTTTTGCATTTGTCAATACGCAAAAGCAAAAAATATCCCGTAAATTGTTAATATTTTTATCAGAAATAATGAAACAGTGCTAAAAAAAGCGAAGATTTGCGTTTTTTGCAAAAGAAAACTACGCTTCCGATAAACAGAAGCGTAGTTGTTTTTTATTAATTATTTTCTTTCAAGTAAAGAACGAGTTCTTTATGCAAGGGTGTAGGTGCCCATAACCGCACGTTTGATGATAATATAGTCGAGGGTATCGAGCGCACCGCTGTTGTTAACGTCTGCAACGGAGATATCGTCGAGAGTATAGGTACCCATAACCGCACGCTGTGCCATGACATAGTCGAGGGAGTCAAGCGCACCGTTTCCGTTAACGTCACCCTTGATAACAACGGGGTCAACGGGATCGATGGGTTCGTCGGAAGGATCTTCAGAGGGTTCTTCGGAGGGTTCTTCGGAGGGTTCTTCGGAGGGTTCTTCAGAGGGTTCTTCGGAAGGTTCTTCGGAGGGTTCTTCGGAAGGTTCTTCAGAGGGTTCTTCGGAGGGTTCTTCAGAGGGTTCTTCAGAGGGTTCTTCAGAAGGTTCTTCGGAGGGTTCTTCGCCCTGAAGTTCAACAACGCTGAATACAACGCCGTCAACGGTAGAATAAACGTCTTGGATAGCGGAAGCATCAACGTTCAACTGAAGCAAATCGCCAACCTGGAGAGCTTTGAGATTTGCCAAGCCGGTAGTATCAGCGCAGGTATCGTGTGCCATAAGCACAACTTTGCCTTCGCCGAGAGTCCAAGTTGCGTAGTCAGCAGCGTTTGCATCTGCTGCGGTTACAACGTAAAGACCGGTTTCGGTATCAAGTTCCAAAAGAACGTGAGTCCACCATTGGAATGTGACACCTGTTCCGTCGGAGTAGATGGATTCTACAGTCTTGGTAGCATCAACAGAAGCCCAAGCGTAAATCACGGTTGCGTCGGTATAAAGGTTAGCCGCACCAACGGTAATGTCTGCGCCTATCGGAACGTATTCGCCGTTAGGATCGGAAACGTCTTCGGAAGGTTCTTCGGAAGGTTCTTCGGAGGGTTCTTCAGAGGGTTCTTCGGAAGGTTCTTCAGAGGGTTCTTCGCCGTCAACAGTAACAACGCTGAATGCAACGTCGGAAACCGAAGCAGAATATACGTCCTGAAGGTTGTAAGGATGTACGTTTAAGGTGAGAGTATCACCGAGAGCGAGAGCTGCGAGGTTAGTGTAGTTTGCAGAAGTGTTGGTGTCGTGGCCGAGGAGAATGATTCTGCCTTCGCCGAGAGTCCAAGAGAGGTAATCTTCTGCACCGGGGATAGAAATACCTTCAACAACATAGAGGTTGGTTTCGGTATCGAGAACCAAAAGGGTTTTGTAGCACCAAGTGAATACTGCGGAAGCAGCGGTGCCGTCAAAGTCGGGGTTGTAGATGGATTCGACAGTCTTTGCAGAGTTCAAAGACGCGAATGCATGGATGTTAAGAGCGAGGTCGCCCAAAAGGTTTGTTGCACCAACTGCGATATCTGCGCCGATAGGAGTTACGGGAACGGTGGGAACCAACGGAACAGAACCGGGAACGTCGGCGGAGTCACCGGTGATGGTGAAATAGATTTCGGTTGCAAGGTCGCCGTCTGCGTCAAGGTCGGAAAGAGTACCTCCGTTGAGCGTGAGAACGTCGCCGATTTCAAGAGCAACTACATCTGCATATGCGGGGTTGTTTTCGTGTACAATGAAGATAAGTTCATTGATACCATAGGTCCAATCGTCATAACCGATGTTGCCTTCGCCTGCTGCTTCGGTGTTGGAAACAACGAAATAGTCGGCGGAAGTGTCATAGGTAAGTTGAACCTTGTGCCAGTTTTGGAACTGTTCAGCGGTGATGTTATCGCTGCTCCAAGTGAGAGAAGGATACATACTTGCCGCGGAATAGTAGTAGTAATAGATTTTTGTACCGTTAAGATAGCCGTCATCTGTTTCAAGAGCGGAACCTCTGGGACAGCAGTTGTTCATAACGATGTTTTCTGCATCTGCAAAAGCAACGAAGGGGATCATAACAAACAACATTGCAATCACAACTGCGAAAGAAATGAATTTTTTCATGGGTAATCCTCCTTATTTATTGTAACACCATTATAATAAAGTAAAGTTTATTTGTCAAGCAAAAAGTACACATAAACAAAAAAATCGGACCCTGTTTTCACAGAGTCCGTTTTATATTTTTTAGAGTCCTACAAAAAGTCATAAGACTTCTTGGGATTATATCTATGGCGTTTTATCTACGCTTTTTAATTACAACTGCAGAGCCTGCGATTGCAAGAAGAGCGAGGATAGCGAACACGATCATGCTGGAAGCATCGCCGGGTTCAACAGGTTC
>JAZOSQ010000022.1:0-20290 GCA_045657245.1 Eubacteriales bacterium
CTCCAAACCTGTGGCATAAAAAATAGTTCCCCGAACTGTTTTTTATTGCCTTTCAAGTCCCTTCAAAACAGCAAACAAAAAGAACACCTTTTGGTGTTCTTTTCATTTGCTGGTGCAGCTGATGGGACTTTTTGTTCGCTATCACAGCTTACCGCATTATTCCATAATGCTCACGCAGTTTCGCTCACAAACCTGTGGCAAAAAAACAGTTCCCCGAACTGTTTTTCATTGCCCTTCAAGTCCCTTCAAAACAACAAAAAACAAGCACCCTGATGGGTGCTTGCCTTTTTTGTTGGTGCAGCTGATGGGACTTTTTTCTCGCTATCGCACCTTGCCAAAAAACTCCGTTTTTCTCACGGTGCTTCGCTCGAAAACCTGTGGCGGTCGAAACAGTTCCCCGAACTGTTTCGCCTCGCCCTTCAAGTCCCTTCTGAAACAGTAAAAAACAAGCACCCTATTGGGTGCTTGTTTTTTACTGGTGCAGCTGATGGGACTTGAACCCATACGGTTGCCCACACGCCCCTCAAACGTGCGCGTCTGCCAGTTCCGCCACAGCTGCATATTAAGTTTTGCGCTCCGTTTCAAAGAGGGATTTCTCAAAGCGCAAAAACTATTATACACGAATATTTTCTTTTGTCAAGCATTTTTTGAAAAAAACGAAAAAAAGATTTTTTGCGGGGTGATTAGATATTAAATGTCAAAAAATACGGTTTCGTCATCGGGCAATTTGCGAGGTGTGGGCGCAAGTTTGAGAAGGTCAAGTTCGAACTTCTTGCAAGTGTCGTTTTGCGAAACAGCACCGTTCAAACGGCAGATACATATTTCCGATTCACGAACCAAGACTGCGTTTTCACAATAAGCACAAATCTTTTCGGTTTCTTCGATTCTGTCTTTCATTCCGTATCTCCTCAAATTAATCATTAATAACAATATACCCGAAAAAAGCCGTTTTGTCAACCAAAAATAACCGCCAAAACCGTCATAACCGACGAAGAAAGGATTTTTCCGCATAAAAACGGCTTTATCGAAATCCGTCCTGCCGTCACACTGCGAACCTGCAAAGCGACAGAAAGACCGCAAAACCCGATAGAAAACGCTGTTATGGGCAATGCATATAAACCGCAATCAATCGAACTTGCACAACCCGACGAGAATTCGAGAACCGATTTCAAAACCGCGTTCCCGACGGCATCAAGCTTGAATATCCCCGACACCGCATCTCCGCAAACAATAAAAAACACTGCGCAGGCACAAAGGTTCAACATAGTTATTGCGCTGTCCGAAACCGCCTCGCCGAGAGCGACTTTTTTCGATTTCGTCGGAATGATAGTCGGAAGCTTTTCCTTCCCGAACAAAACCCGTTTCATAACGATTGCAGTTATGACCGAGGCGGAAATTTGAAAAACAAACAATTTAAGCCCGATCACTGTGTCACAAAAAAGTTCGTTTCCGACGTAACCGATAACAAACGAAATACTTGCGTTATTAGTGAACGAACAGAGATATTCCGCATAACGCTTTGAGATTTTTTTGCTTTCAAAAAGCGAAACAGCGTTTTTTGCCCCGATCGGACAACCGCAAAGCGAACCGATAACAAGCAAAAAAGGAACAACACCGACCTGTTTCATCAAAATGTCGGTAATCGGAAGCGATATTATGATTTTTGAAAGCACCATATAAACAAAAAGCGAAGGTATAAGCGTCTTTCCGCAAAACACAAGAGCATTTCTCGTCGGAATCGAAGCGTATTGCGGAAATATCAAAAGATATATAAATAGAAAAACAAAGAACAAATCGGCAAGAAACGAAATCATTTTTCCTGTCTTCATAAAATCACTCCCGATTGAGTATATTGAATCGGTGAATGAATTTATGAAGCTGTTCAAGGAATTAATCAAAAAAACAAAAAACGTTTTCGTCGAGATTCGAGGCAGAGAAAATATTCTTCTCGAGGGCTATTGCCGAATCGAGCTTTATTCCGAAACGAAAATAATACTTTCGTCAGAATTCGACCGAGTTATGATTTTCGGCGAAGATTTGAATCTTTGTCATTTAAGCACCGAGCGAATGGCGGTCAAAGGGAGGATAAACGGCATTGAATTTATATAAACCGCTTCACTATATCTTCGGTGAATATATTCTCGAAACACCGCTTTCGTCATTTTCTCGTCTTTCGTCGCTTCTCACCGAGAAAAAACTTTATTTTTGGAACAACCGAATAAACGGCGACTCGGTGATTCTCGGTTGTTCGATATTCCAAGCTGACAATATAATCGAAACCGCAAAAGAATCGGGAATAGAGATTGAGATCTCAAAAAAGAAGGGGCTTCCGTTTCTTTTTGCACGATATCGAAAACGTTACGGTCTTTTTCTCGGATTAATTGCAGGACTCTTCATAATGTTCGTGTCCCAGCTTTTCATTTGGAAGATAACGATAAGCGGAAACCAAGATTTGAGTGTCACCGAGATCGAACGAACCCTTTCGGATTGCGGTATAACCGTCGGGAGCTTTATCCCCAATATCGACGTTATGGAAGATGCGAACCGACTCTTGATGAACTGCAAAGAGCTTTCGTCGGTTGCAATCAGCATAAACGGAACACATATGACCGTTTCGGTTCTCGAACGGACAAAGATTCCCGAGATTGTCGATGTCAGCGGATATTACAACGTCGTTGCCAAGCGTGACGGAGTGATAATCGATATAGACGCCGCCGAGGGAACACCCGAAGTCAAAGAAGGCGACGCAGTTTTCGAGGGTGAGTTGCTGATAAACTCCTTCATAGAGGGTACGAATGGAAGCTTTCGACCGACTCATGCAAGAGGTATAGTTTATGCCGCCGTGAAGGAAAGCTTTGTTTCGGAAATACCACTTGACAGAGTCACTCGGCACTATACGGGCAAAACCGAAACAAAACGTGTTTACTATCTGCTTGGCAGGGAAATGCCTTCGCTTTCGTCGAAGGAAAGCCCGTATGAATATTTTGATGCCGTATCAAGCGAGAGGATAATAAAGCTTTTCGGGTTCATCGAACTGCCGATAAAAGAAATTTGCGTGATGTATCACGAATATATACCCCAAACCGAGCGTATTGATGAAAGTGAAGCCGAGATACTTGCCCGCGAAGAACTTGCCGACTATCTCGGCGAGCTCGATTTGGAAGTACTTTCCTGCGAAACTGTTTTCAAGGTGGACAAAGAAAACGGCATCTGCGTTTTGAAAGCAGATGCCGTGTTAAAACAAGATATTGCGAAGGAAATCCCCTTCGAGCTTATATCACGTCGAAAAGATTGAAAATCGCTCTGGTATAGATTTCCATACCTGCGAAAAATTCATATTTCGAGATATATTCGTCACGTTGGTGAGCGTTTCCGCGTTCATCACCGAGGAACTTTCTTTCCGATTCGATACCCGAACCGAAAGCAACGGTGTTTGGAAGCCAACGTGCATAAGTTCCGCCGCCCATCGTATATGGCTCGCATTCGATACCGAGAACCGATTCACAAGCGCTCGTGAGCGCCTGAATCTTCGGATCGTCAGCCGAAACGAAATATCCTTCGGATTCCGCAACGGTAATAACCTTACCGCCGAAATCGGAAACAGCTTTTTCTATTGAAGAAACAAGTTCTTCGGGTTTATTTTCGGGCAAATGACGGATGTTATATGATTGAACAAGTTTGCCGTCTTTTGCTTTTATAACACCGCCGACACAGGTAACGTAACCGAAATCTTCGTTTTCTGCGTTGATACCGAGCGTTTTGCCGAGATATTCTGAAGTAGAATCCTTTATAAGACCGAGCAAACTATTTTCGTCTGCAAGACCGTTTTCGATAAGATAGGAAAGAAGAAGTGAAATGGCGTTAACGCCGGATTCGGGCATAGCCGCGTGAGCCGCCTTGCCTTCCGCTTCGATCTTCAAACCGTTTTCTGTTTTCGAAAGGGAAATGTTTTCTGCGACGGGAAGCTCTTTTTCGGTTTCAACGATTGCAAAAGCTCTTCCGGGAACAGCGTTTGCGACAGTACCGCCGACGATTTCTCTGATAGAACCAGATTCAAAACCAAATTCCGCTTCGACAGAAAGAATACTCTTTTCGCCGATACAGACAGGGAACTCGGAGTCGGGCGTGAAGGAGAATATCGGGGGTTTGCGAACCGTAACGAAATATTCAAGGTCGGAACTTCCGACTTCTTCGTCGCTGCCGAGAATAAGGCGGATAGAGAAGGGAAGCTCGATATTATTTTCTTTGAAGAAACGGAGAGTATAGAGCGCTTGGATGAAAGGACCTTTGTCGTCGTGAGTACCTCTGCCCAAGAGAAGCTCACCGTCAACGGTAAGACCGTAGGGCTCAACACTCCAACCCTCGCCGGCAGGAACAACGTCAAGATGACAAACAATGCCGACTTCCTTTTCGGAACTTCCGAAAAGAACGCTCATGCAATGATATTCGTGGTTTTCAACGGTGAACCCGTATTTTTTCGCCAATTCTTCAGCTTTGTCAAGCGCATTGGCACATTCTTTTCCATAAGGGAAATCACCTTCTCTGTCTGAAGCAACGGAAGGGATTGCAATAATTTCCGAAAGGTCGGAAATCGCCTGAGAACGAATATCTTCTCTTGCAAAAAATTCTTTTGCGAGATTATAAATGTTTTCTTTATTCAACGCCGATGTCCTCACGAAGTTTATTCAATGCAGAAGCAAATTTAGATTCGGTTTCCGAAAGCGAACGAGTCATTTCGTTCTGGCGGATACGGAATTCTTCTGCCGCCGCGGCGATGCTGTTGCATTTTTCACGGGTTTCTTGAATAATGCGTTCTGCTTCTGCCTCTGCGTTCAAACGAATCACGGTCGCTTCGTTTTCACTGTTCTGGCGGGCAAGCGAAGTGATAAGTGCTGCTTCTTTTTCGGCGTTCTTGATAATTTCGGCAGCCCTGCTGTCGGCAATAACCATCTTTTCACCGATTTCAGCGCAAAGATCGTCGTATTCCTTTTGTTTGTCCAAAAGCTCCGCTTCGTGTTCAACGAGAGTATCTTCTGCGTTTTTCTTCAATTCCGCAATCTCGCTTTTTAACCTTTCGGTTTCGGATTCAAGGACTCGAATCTGATCGGACAATTCCTTTTCTTTCTTTTCATAGGTGTCGCTGAGCGAAATTATAAATTCATCAACCTGTTGAGTATCATATCCCTTTAAGGATTTTTTGAAATAGGTTTCAGCCAAGACCGTCACCCGTCCTTTCGACAATAATCTATAATTAATATAAATATACCATATCATATGCAAAATGTCAATATTCGGCTTTTTATCTGCATTTTCGTGGGGTGAAGACAATTTTTTCGGAACTAAAAGACATCATTTGGGGTTTACCGACGCTGTCACTGCTTCTTGTTTTCGGTATATATTTTACCCTTAAAAGCGCGTTTTATCGTCCAAAAGCAATAGGATCGATCGTGCGCGACACGCTCTGCTCTCTGAAAAATAAGGATCCAAACGGAATCTCGCCGTTTTCTGCCGTGATGACGGCGCTCGGCGGAACTGTCGGTGTCGGCAGTATCGTCGGTGTCGGTTATGGAATTGCCGTCGGCGGTGCGGGGAGCATTTTTTGGATGTGGGTGTGTTCCTTTTTCGGTATGGGGCTAAAATATGCCGAAGTGAAGATTGCCCTTGCCGACCGAGAGAAATATGACGGGACGCTTCTCGGCGGTGCTCCGTTTCGGTTGAAAAAATTAGGGTATGGGAAAACCGCTTATGCTTTCTGTTTCGTTTGTTCACTCGCTTCCTTCGGAACGGGGAATCTGACACAGATCGGGTCGATGTCGTCGTTTTTCGATTCCGTCGGAATATCCGAAACGATAGGTTGTGTGATTTGCGTTTTTGTGATTGCGGTTGCGGTTTTCGGTGGTAGGGGGAGGATTGCTGATATAAATTCCTTCATAGTCCCCTTTGCTTCTGTGGTCTATCTTCTCGCTTGTATCGTGTTGTTGATTATAAATTCAGAAGGCATACTTCCTGCTTTCGAAACGATTTTCAAAGAAGCATTGGGATTATCCGCAATAACGGGTGGCTTTTCGGCAGCAATGCTTTCCCACGTCATAAGAGAGGGCTTTGTAAGAAGTTTGTTCTCCAACGAAGCGGGAATGGGTTCGTCACCGCTTGCCCACGCAACAGCCGAAATATCCGACCCCTGCATACAAGCAAAATGGGGCATCTTCGAAATATTTTTTGATACGTTTATCGTTTCGACGTTTACTGCACTTTGCCTTCTGTCGAGCGGTTTTAACAGACCTGCGGATTTGTTTTCTTCCTCGTTCGGAAACGTCGGGAACTGGCTTTTCGGGGGATTGATTGCGGTGTTTGCGTTCGCCTCGGTTATAAGCTGGTGTTACTATTCCGAATGTTGTCTGTCGTTCCTCTTCCCAAAAAACAAAATCGCTTTGAATATTTACCGTATCTTGTTTTCTGCTTGTGCATTTTTCGGATTTTTTCTTTCGGAAAATATCGTTTGGGAGATTTCGGATATATTGAACGCGTGTATGCTGTTTCCGAATTTGTTTTTGCTGTTCAAATGCAGAAAAGAAATCGAAAGGATGGTGTGATATATGTGGTATCACGACGACTTGAACAAAATATATTCTTCGTTAAAAACGAACGCTTTTGGACTCACCTCCAAAGAAGCAGAAAAACGGCTTTTGCAAAACGGCAAGAATGAGCTTTCGACAACAAAGAAAAAGGGCTTTTTCCTTCGTTTTATTTTGGCTTTGTCGGATAGAATGACGGCGGTGTTGCTTATTGCGGCACTCGTGTCTTTCGTGACGTCGTATATTTCGGGTGACAGCTTCGCCGATCCGATAATAATTCTGACGATTGTTTTGGCGAACGGATTGATATCCGTCATTCAGGAAAGTCGAACAGAAAAAGCTCTCGAGGCATTAAAACGTATGTCTTCTCCCGAAACGACGGTAGTTCGCGACGGAAAGGAAAAGAAAATCCCGTCATCAGAGCTAGTTTCGGGCGATATTTTCCTTCTCGAAAAGGGGGATATCGTTCCCTGCGATGCAAGGTTGATAGAATCGAACGAGCTTTTGATAGACGAATCAGCTCTGACAGGCGAATCTGTCGGAGTCATGAAGGACCATAAAGCCGTCAACCCCGATAAATGCCCAATTTCCGAAGCAAAAAACTCTGTGTTCACGTCATCACACGTAATCTCCGGTCGAGGCAAAGCTGTGGCCGTAAAAACAGGTATGTCGACTTGTGTCGGAGAGATTGCAGGAATGATAAGCGAAGAAACCGAGAAAACACCCCTTCAGAAGCGTCTTGCGAAATTGAGCGTTCTGCTCGGGAATATAACTATCGGTATCTGCGTTCTGATTTTCGTGTTTTCTCTGCTAAAAGGAATGGACTTTGGTGAGATGTTTATGACCTCGGTATCGCTTTCCGTCGCCGCAATTCCCGAAGGACTTCCTGCAATAGTAACCGTTGTACTTTCCGCAGGGGTTCAGATTATGGCACGTCGCCGAGCAATCGTAAAAAGACTCCCTGCCGTCGAAACGCTCGGCTGTGCACAGGTGATTTGCTCTGACAAAACAGGTACGTTGACATGTAATAAAATGACCGTTTCCGAAATATTCGGAGATGAAAAAGAGTTGATAAAAGCGTTTGCACTCTGCAATAACGATTCCTCTCCGACCGAACTTGCGCTTTCGACTTTCGTCGGCGACACGTCGGAGATAAAAGAAAAATACCCCCGAATCAAAGAAATCCCCTTCGACTCCGTGAAAAAATATATGGTCACGGTACATAAAGACCTCGATCGATTCGTTGTCTATATCAAAGGTGCACCCGACGTTGTTTCGAAATATTGCAAAAACGCCTCCGAAATAATATCCCAAAACACCGAAAAAATGACGTCGTCAGCCCTTCGTGTAATGTGCTTCGGGAAATATGAAACACAAACTCTGCCGACGGATCTTCTTTCGGGAAGGTTCGAGTTTATCGGACTTTGCGGTATTTCCGACCCACCCCGTCCCGAAGCCGAAAAAGCCGTTAGCATTTGTAAAAAAGCGGGAATACGAACGGTTATGATAACCGGTGACCACCCCGAAACCGCACGTGCCATAGCCGAAAAACTCGGCATACTCGGAAAGAATAAGAAGGTCTATACCGAAAAGGAAATATCCTCGTTAAACGAGCGTGAGTTCGCAAACGCTGTCCTCGATTGTAACGTGTTCGCAAGAGTAACCCCGAATTTCAAACTTCGAATCGTTTCCGCTTTGAAATCAAAAGGGCTTGTCGTTGCGATGACGGGTGACGGTGTCAACGATGCACCTGCACTCAAAAAGGCCGATATCGGATGCGCTATGGGGATAAGCGGAACAGAGGTTGCAAAGGAATCGGCGGATATGATTCTGACCGACGACAATTTTTCGACAGTCGTTGAAGCCGTAAAAGAGGGAAGAGGTATCTATGAAAACATAAAACGAGCGGTTCATTTCCTTCTTTCTTGTAATATCGGCGAACTTTTCACGGTTTTCATCTCGATTATACTCTCGCTCCCGTCACCTCTTTCGGCAATCCAACTTTTGTGGGTGAATCTCACGACAGACTCGCTGCCTGCGATAGCGTTAGGGCTTGAAAAGACGTCGGACGAGGTTATGGACAGACCGCCCATAAAACCAAATTCACCCCTCTTTTCCGTAACATACGTTATAAAAATGATTTTTGAGGGTATACTCATCGGTACACTTGCAATAATCGCTTTTGCAATCGGCACGAATACCGAGAACTTTATGGTAGGACGAACAATGAGCTTCCTTGTGCTCGGAATATCCCAACTTTTCCATTCTCTGAACCTTCGAAGCGAAAAAACGATTTTTTCACATAACACAAAAAAGAACCCTTTCGTTTGGCTTTCGTTTTTCGTATGTTTAATAATGCAAACCGCTGTTGTTTTGATTCCGAAAGCATCAAACTTGTTCGGTGTCACCAATCTTTCTCTCGATAAATGGCTGATAACGTTGGCTCTCGCTGTTTGTCCTCTCTTGATAGGAGAAATTTACAAAAGGTTCAAAAAATAGCAACAAAAATTCCATAAACTTCATTTAATATCCAAGACGTATAATAAATAAAACGGAGTTTTGAAAATGGAAAAGAACATTGTTTTCGTAAACGAACCCATAAAGCTTGTCGATAACGACAAAATTCGTATCAAAGGACGCTATACCGTTTCCGAAGAATACCTTGCTTTCGACTGGACGAACAGCGGTTTCACCTTCGCTTTCAACGGAACCGGCTTCGTTCTTTCTCTCGGAGAATATACTGCGGATATCCCCGCTTACGTAAAGATTACCGTTGACGGAAAACAAAAATATAAATTTGCTGTTGTAAACGGCTCCGAAAAGCTTATCGTCGAAGGTCTTTCCGATAAACGCCACCGCGTTGAAGTTTTGAAGGTTACCGAAGGCGATGCGAAATTGCTTTTCGATACGATAACCCTTTTCGGTCTTAATGCATCCCTCCGCAATCCCCCCTTCAACAGCCCCCGAAAGATTGAATTCATCGGCGACTCTATGACCGCGGGTTACGGAGTTCTCGGTCCTTCCACCGAAACACAATATTTGACCTATCAACAGGACGGCACCTGCACTTATGCATATCTCACCGTAGAAAAATGCAACGCGGAAGCAAGATTTATCTGTAATTCCGGTAAGGGTATCGTTTGTAACTGCAACGGTGACCGCGAAGACGTAAAAGCGGGTGAATATTATGAATATCAAACCCGACTCGGCGGTGTTTGTAACGACGGTTGGATTCCCGACGTTGTCGTTATTAATATCGGCACAAACGACTGCGGCGGACCTGCTTCCGACGAGGAATTTACCGAAGCGGCAAAGGACCTTATTGCAAAGGTACGCGCACGTTATAACGATGCTCATATAATCTGGATGTACGGTATGATGAGCCAGCTTTATAAAGACGTTTTGCGTAAGCTTATCCGTGAAGTTTCGAAGACCGACGAAAAGGTTCATTTCCTCTTTGCAGATACGATAATCGGCAACGAAGCAGAAAACGGTTCGAACGGCCACCCCAATATGCGTGCAAGCGTTCGTTGCTCGAAGCTTCTTTATAAGAAGATTCGCTCGGTAACGGGTTGGAAAAACGACGTTGTCATTCCCGACGAAGAATAAAAATCAATAACAAAAGGGGACTTTCAAGAAGTCCCCTTTTTTCTATTTCTTTTCGTTTTTCCTCTTTTCGAGCATATCGATTGCACGAAGCGAAATTTCTTCGGCGGTTTCAAAATCGACGGCTTCGGCAATAAGGCGGAACCGTCCCGAAGCAGATGCAAAAACACTGACTCGCCCTTCGCCGAAATCAAACCCTGCGTTTCGCCCGTTTCCGTTTTCCTCACGCAAACGTGCAATTATCGAAGTCATCTTGTCGCGGTCGGTAAAAACACTTCTCGTCGATACCGAAAACGGCGGAATCTTGTCTGCAAGCTCGCCCAAGCTCAAACCCGTTTGTTCGGCTATCCAAGAAGAAGTCAATGCGAGAATAATGCCGTCGCGAGCCAACCTGTCGCTCCCCGCAAGACGTCTTTCTTCGGAATCGCTGTCGTTATAAAAGGCAACGTCGACCGAATGCCGTTTTAATATTCTTTCGACGGTGTTCGGTGTGTCGCAAGGAAGGATGATTCCTTTTTTTCTGCCCTCGATACAACATATCATAAGCAATTGCCAATAGGGTATTTCGCGACCGTCCTCGAGGATTGCGAAAACACGTTCACCGTTGTCGGATAGCTTGAAAATCGGAGATTTTTCGTCAATCATAATCCCCAATTCTTCGGCACATTCACGGAAGAAAGCGTTTTCTTTCGACGAATCGATGTTGATTTTTTTCGGAATCTTTCGGTTTGCTCTCAAAGCAAGAAGATACCTCTTGACGAGCGCACCGTGAGGAAGAAGATAAACGTTGCCCGTTTTTTCGGATTTCGGAACGGCAATACTCGATAATCTGCGAAGCTCTTCCCTTGAAAACGGCATACCGTCTTTCGAGAAAAGACGAATCTCCGTGCGCCCGTCAACATATTCTATAAAAGCGCAATTCTGACCGTATTCCAAAGCGGAAAACGAAGCGACGGCGGCGTTTCCACCCGAAATAACCGTACAAGACGAACCCGTTTCCGAAACACCGCAAGCAATCTCACATGCCTTCGGCAAAGTCGTATCGCCCCCCTCTGCAAAGGCGATTATAGAACCTTCTGAACCCAAAATACGACCGAGCCGAACGTAATATCCGTCGTCGCCGTCATCGGCGATGATGGCATCGTCGTCTAACTTCAACGTTTGCTTCGGACGTGGAAATATATCAACAAAAGCTTCTCCCGTGACGGTGTTACCTGTTTCCACAATACTTCCCGGCGAAAGTGAACTTCCGTCACGAATCTCGGCGTTCGGTCCTATAACACACCCCGGCGGAATAATACAATCGTTGCCGATAACTGCTCCCTCGCCGACGATACAACCTCGAAGAATACTGTTACCAACGGTGCAGTTGTCAAAAATAACACAATATTCGATCTTTGCGTTCGGGTGGATCGAGGAATGTTTTCCGATACAATTTTCCGCGTTGTTCATCCACATATTACATCTGTGATACTCTCCGAACGAGCCGATGTCAAACCACATTCCCTGCGGTTCGATACCCGCGATCGAATATCCCTTTTGAAGCAAGAGAGGGAAAAGGTCTTTCGCAAAATCAAAAACCTCGTCTTCGGGAATAAGCTCGAGAACCTTTTTTCGTATAAAATAGATACCCGTGTTTATAAGGTCGGATAAGGTATCACGAACCGAGGGCTTTTCGCAAAAACCCGTAATCCTTCCGTTCCGAACACAAACCGAACCGTATTCACCCGAATCCTTCGTTCTGCAGAGAATCATACCTGCATCACAATTACTCTTCAAAAATTCTTCCTTCGCCATTTTTAGGTCGTAATCACAAATACAATCGCCCGAAAGTATGAGAAAACAATCTTCAACATCGTTTTTGAGCTTCGAAACCGCACCTGCGCTTCCGAGCGGTTTTTCTTCTCGGAAATATTCGACCCTGCCTTGCTCGAATTTGACCGATTCGAGCTGTTCGGGAAGATACATCGTCGTAACAGCGGTTTTGTTGAACCCAAAACGTCGAAGCATTTTAAGATTGCGTATAAAAGCCGATTGTCCCGCAATCGGAAGCATTGGTTTCGGAATCGTGTCTGTCAGAGGCGAAAGCCGTTTCCCAAACCCACCTGCAAGAATGATCGAATCGAAATTTTCGCTTTTCCTGTCGTACATAATAACACCTGTCCTTGTTTTTGAATTATTATCGGCAGGAATTGTGAAATTATACCTTCTTGGATTGACAAAAGAGAGGAAAAAGGGTATTATATTTGTGTTATGAAGAATAAAGAAATTTTTATCGATAATATATATATTCCAACCCAAGTTTCCGAACGAGGCACGGTCGTTGCCGTCGGAAGCTTTGACGGTGTGCACCTCGGACATAAATCAATGCTCGATGCACTTTCCGAAGAAGCGAAAAAACGAAATATGGCCGCCGTCGTCGTCACCTTTGACGTTGGAAACAGCCCGAAATCGGGCTTCGGGTCGCTTGCCGAAGAATCAAACAAACAAGAGCTTCTTTTGAAACACGGCGCGGATTGTATAATTTCGCTTCCGTTTTGTGAACTGAAGGACGTTTCGGCTTCTGTTTTCGCAAAAGATTTTCTTTTCGAAAAGCTCGGCGCAAGGGTTATTGTTTGCGGTTATGATTTCCGATTTGGCAAGGACAGGGAAGGCAACATCGACTTTTTGAAAGAAAACCTTTCTCAATACGGCGTTGAATTTGTGACCCCGAAGGTCGTTACGGTCGACGAAACCCCGATAAGCTCCACAACGATAAGAAATGCCGTCGCAAACGGCGATTTTGCTGTTGCAAACCGTTTGCTCGGACATAATTTTTCCTTCAGAGCCGAAATCATAAAAGGAAAACAGCTCGGCAGAACGCTCGGCTTCCCTACGATAAACCAAAAATTCCCCGAAACCTTGACCGTTCCGAGATTCGGAGTATATGCCGTGAAGGTGTCGCTTTGCGGTAAAACCTATAACGGCGTCGCGAACTTCGGGATAAAACCGACTGTATCAAGCGATTCCGAGCCGATTTGCGAAACCTATATTTTCGACTATAACGGCGATTGCTACGGCGAAATTGCGACAACCTCTTTTGTTTCGATGATAAGAGAAGAAAAGAAGTTTTCGTCGCTCGAAGAATTAAGAATACAGGTTGAAAGTGATAAAATCACTGCCTTGAATGTCCTTTCGAAAGGAGAATAAATTTATGAAATTAACACGCATAACAGCATTTTTTCTTGCTGTTTTAATATCCCTTCCTCTCGGCTTGACCGCTTTTGCGGAAGAACAGAGCAAACCCGAAATCCCCGATAATCCCGGGATAACCTCGAATAACGCCGTCGTTGCCTATTCGATAGATGACGAGCAAATTCTCTATTCAAACCGACTTGATGAACGTGTTGCGCCGACAGTTATAACAAAGCTTGTAACCTGTATGGTAGTAAGTGATATCCTCAAGGAACGAGGATTGAAATCGTCTGACGTTATGGTTACGGTTGAACAATCGGCATTGGATAACCTTCCGAACTTCATCGATGCCCGTGTTCCTACAATGGGCTTGAAGGTCGGTAACGAATATTCGACGAAAGACCTTCTTTCCTCGACACTCGTTGCTTGTGCTCACGACTCTGCATCGGCTCTTGCCTATTATTACGGCGAGAAATATCTTGGCGGTATCGGTGAGTTCATAAAACGTATGAACCAGAAGGTAGAATCGTTGGGACTCACGAACACGAATTTCGTTAACCCTGTCGGTCTTGATTCTCCTGATCAATATACAACCCCTCGCGAAGCAGCACTCATTGCCGCTGCGTTCTATCAATATAACGAACTTGTAAACCTCTCAAACGTCGAATCCTTCCTTTTTAACGGAAAATCGACAGTTAGAAACAAAAACTATCTAAAAAACAACTATTACGTCAACGGCTATCTTAATAAAAACGCAATCGGATTTATTGCGGGTCAGCTTGATAAAAACGGCAATTACTGTCTTGTGACCGCAAGCCAAAAAGAAGGCAGAACCTATGTTTTTGTCGTTATGTGTGCAAGTGGTATGGTCGTCACTCGTGATGCAGAAGACAAGGTTGTGTATTCATTCTCAGAGGGTAACGCTTATGACGATATGAATAAGCTTATCAACTGGACGAGAAACTCCTTCAAGCTTCTTCCTGTCGCAACAACCGAAACGATTGTTGGCGAATTGCGTGTAAATTTCGGAAGCTCGTCTGACCACGTTATGGTCGTTCCCGAGAAGGATATCGAGAAGCTTGTTATCGAAGTCGAAGGTGGAATACTCGAAACAAAGCTCGTTTATGATAGCAATAAGGTATATAAAAAAGAGTTTAACGGCAAAGAATATGATACTATCGACGCTCCCGTAACTCATAACCAAAAGGTCGGCACGATAGTTTATAGCTATAACGGAAAAGAAATTGCAACCGTTTCTGCCGTCACAAAAGAGGGTATTGAGGCCGATAACGTAAAAGCATCGTTGAACGGTGCGAAGGACTTCCTTTTCGGAAGCGTTATGAAAACCGTTTTGTATATCGTCGGCGGTCTTATAATCTTTTATATCGTTATAAGCATCGTTCTTGCGACAAGACGTGGCGTGAAACGTGTAAAAGGGTCCAAGAAAAATCAGGCAAAAACAAAAACCGCTAAAAAACCTGATAAAAAAAGCGATACAAAAGACTTTTAATAATTATGAATAAATTATTAAATTTTCGCTTGAGTATTGAAATTTATGAATCTGTATGGTAATATTTAGTTTAGCGTGTAAAAGCATGACATTGGTATTGAAAGGAA
Source organism: Eubacteriales bacterium (assembly GCA_045657245.1). Taxonomy (GTDB): domain Bacteria; phylum Bacillota; class Clostridia; order Oscillospirales; family CAG-382; genus Coliplasma. The sequence continues at coordinate 14,973 of JAZOSQ010000022.1, forward strand.
ATATTAAAAATGACACTTGAATACATTCTCGGCGGTATACTTGGCGTTCTCGCAATAGTTCTCATCGTTCTCATCGGTAAACAACAGGGCAAACGCCGTGGCCTTGGTAACTCTATTGCAGGTCAGGGTGCTTCTGAATCCTACCTTATGAAGAACAACATCGGTGGCAAGAGCCAATCTTACCAGAAATGGACTCTTATCGTTGCAATCGTGTTCATCGTTCTCGTTCTTGCTCTCTACATTGTTGGCTCGATCGAACCTGAAACTCAAACTCCTTCGACTAACACCGGTACAACCAACACAACTTCGAACACAACCTCTGATGATAAGTCCGACGTTGTTTCCGACATCGTTTCCGACGTTGTTTCTGATGTTGTTTCCGACACTGTTTCGGCTGACGCATCTACTACCGTTTCTGAATAATTAAAAAACATAAAAATAAGCCGAAGCATTGCTTCGGCTTTGTTTATAGTCAGACTTTTTGGGATAATTTGGTGATATAATGGAATATAAAGATATAAACGCTTGGAACAATATAATTTTCGAGCGATTGTCCCTTCTTTTGAATAATAAACCCGATTTCATAACCGATGAAATGATATCGGAATTGACCGATAAGTTCGGACTCTCGAAAAGCGAATCGTTTTCGCTTCTTCTTTGTGCCGCGCTCGGTTTTGATACAGAAATAGAAAATGACAGAAAACTTTGGTCGGCGTATGCACCTTTTATGATACACCATCTCGACGAAAAACTTTTCACGTCGGACCCATATTATTCCGCGGTGCGTTTGAATGACGGAAAAAAACTCGATTCTTGGGAACTTCGAGAGGATAAACTTTCACCCTATACTGCCTTCGTCTGTGATGACCCGTTGGCACTTCCCGACGGACGAATCATACCTCAAATCGGCTTTTTTGATTGCGAATTCCGTTTCTTAAGCGTTCTTCAAAACGAAAGGGAATGGATGACGATGATGCCGAACGAGCTTGTAACCCAGCGAGAACCGATAAAACGTGCGAAAGGTAGGGTTGCAACATACGGCTTGGGCTTGGGCTATTTTGCCTTTATGTGCTCAATAAAAGACGAGGTTGAAAGTGTGACCATCGTCGAGCGTGACGAAAACGTAATCTCGCTTTTCAAAGAGCTTATATTGCCGATGTTTACGCATAACGAAAAAATCAAAATCGTCAATGCCGACGCCTTTGATTTTGCGGAAAATATTGCCCCGAAAGAGAATTTCGACTATATCTTCGCGGATATCTGGCACGACCCGTCCGACGGCGTTGAGCTTTATAAACGCTTCAAATCGCTCGAACACCTCTGTCCCGAAACCAAGTTTGATTATTGGATAGAAAAAACGTTAAAATTGTATATGTAAATTATCCCGACAAAAAATGCTTCGTGTCAAAAACACGAAGCATTTTTATATATAGATTATTAATGCGAGAATTAAAGTCCGCGTCTGTTATAAAGACCTGCATAAATGCCGTCGGAATTAAGAAGCTCGTTGTGAGTACCGCGTTCTGCAATACCCTCACTTGTCATAACAAGAATCTCGTCGGCATTTTGAATCGTCGAAAGTCTGTGTGCAACAACAATAACCGTTCTGCCTTTTGCAAGTTCTTCAAGCGACGCTTGAATCTGCATTTCCGTGACGTTGTCAAGCGCACTCGTCGCCTCGTCAAGAATAAGAATCGGCGGGTTTTTGAGGAAGACACGCGCGATGGAAAGTCGTTGCTTCTGTCCGCCCGAAAGGTTAATACCTCTCTCGCCGACAAGAGTATCATAACCCTTTTCAAGCTTCATTATATAATCGTGAATGTTCGCTTTTTTCGCCGCCTCGATAATTTCATCGTCGGTCGCATCAAGGTTGCCGTATGCGATATTTTCGCGAATCGTACCGGAGAAAAGGAATACGTCCTGCGCGACGATACCAATGTTCTTTCGGAGCGAATAACGTGTGATGTCGGTTATATCGTGTCCGTCAATGGTGATTTTACCGCCGTCAAGCTCATAAAAACGGGGAATAAGATTACAAAGCGTCGTCTTGCCGCCGCCCGAAGGACCGACAAGCGCAACTGTCTTTCCTTGCTCGATTTCGAGGGAAAGCGATTTGAGAACACCCTTTCCCGTGTCGCCTGTGGGATAGCTGAAGGTCACGTTGTCGAACGAGATTGCGCCCTTGACGTTGTCAAGCGAAATTGCATTTTTCGATTCGGTTTCGGTCGGTTGTTCGATGATTTCACGGAAACGAGCAAAGCCCGTCATACCGTTTTGAAGCTGTTCGAAAAGCGATATAAAACGGTTTATCGGCTTCAACAACATCGCCATATAAAGTATAAACGCCGCAAATTCACCGCTGTCAATCGAAAAAGCGCCCGTCGGGTTGCCGTATCCGTTATAGAAAAAGATACCACCCGCAACCAAAGCCGTGAGATAGAGAAAATCGGTGAAGAAGGTCATAACCGAATGGAACTGCCCCATCGCCTTATAAGCGTGTCCACGTGCGATCTTGAAACGTTCGTTTGCATCGTCAAACTTTCTGTTTTCGTGTTCTTCGCTGGTGTATGCACGTGAAACACGAATACCCGAAATTGCCGTTTCGACGTTTGCATTTATCTGTGCAACTTCTTCTCTCGTCTTTTTGAAAGCTTCCTTCATACGTCTTCTCATCAATACCGAGAACAAAACAACGAAAGGTATAAGCGCATAAATTATAATTGTAAGCCAGATATTTATCGTCGAAAGCGCAATAAACGAACCAATGAACATAATAACCGAAAGGAAAAGGTCTTCCGGCCCGTGATGTGCAAGCTCCGAAACGTCCATAAGGTCGTTTATAAGACGTGACATAACCGTACCCGTCTTGTTTTCGTCAAAAAACGAGAAGGGAAGCTTTTGCAAATGACGGAACATATCCTTTCGCATATCACCCTGAAGACGAACACCGACCACGTGTCCCCAATAGGAAACGAAATAGTTGAGCCCCATCTTCAATAGATAAAGAACCAAGACGATTGCCGACCAAGTAAGAACAAGCCGTAAATTACGGTTCGGAACGTAATCGTTGATTATGTTTTTCGTAATCAAGGGATAGAAAAGGTCGGTAAGTGCAATCAAAAACGAACAGCACATATCGAAGAAGAAAAGCTTCTTGTGTGGTCTGTAATACTTAATAAACTCTCTGATCATTTTTTCTCCTTCTGTCATAGACAGCTTCTGCAACGATAACGATTATAAATACCAAAACTGCCGTTCCGATACCCGCAAAAACGTCGAGAATCGAATGTTGCTTGATAAACACTGTAGAAAGCGAAATCATAACTGCCCATATTCCCGAAAATGCTTTGAATATATAGTTTTTCTTGAAGAATTTGCTCTTTATAACGGCAAAAAACATCGCAAACGAAACCGAAACGTGCATCGAGGGCATAACGTTTCTCGGGGGTGAATCGGCGGCATAGATAAGCTTGACAAAGAAGGTTGCAATATTCTCTCTGCCGAGCGTTTCAAAATTCGGACGGAGGGCAATATCAATACCGTTCGGCACAAGCGTACAGAATATCATCGGCAATACCATACAACCGATAATAAGCCCGTTCACACGGTAGAATTCACGTTTTCCCTTGTAGACGGAAAAGATAGTCAATCCCGCAATACACAAATACCAAGAAACGTAGGGAATGATGAACCATTCGCAAAAGGGGATTTTCGCATCAAGCGGACTTTCAATCATAAGCACTTGCGAATCGGACGTAATAATTCTTATTGCCTCATAGAGCAACCCATGAAACGGCCAATAAAGAAGCCAAACACAATATTTGTTGTTTTTTATGTAATCAATAAGCTTTTTCATATCGTTAACCTCATTGGTATTAATATATCACCTTTTGTCGCTCTTTGCAATAAAAAAGAATATAAAAACATATATATTGATTGACAAATCCGCTTTGATATACTAAAATGTTCCCAAGAAATCAAAGGAGATTAGTTATGAAACGTGTTCTTTCAATCTTGCTTGTCCTTGTGACATTATTTTCAATACTGCCCTTGACGGTATTTGCAACAACAGAAGGCACAGAAGGTTTGGAATACACCCTAAGTGACGACGGAACGTATTATATTGTTTCGGACTATACGGGTTCGGCAACCGAGGTTGTAATCCCTTCGGAATATGACGGACTACCTGTAAAAGTGATAGGCGATTATGCATTTCATTGTTGCGGCAGCCTAACGAGTATAACAATCCCTGATTCCGTAACAGCAATAGGCGATTATGCATTTTATTGTTGCGACAGCCTAACGAGTATAACAATCCCCGATTCCGTAACGACGATAGGCCAGAGGGAATTTGGCGGCTGTTCTGCTCTTGAAACAATCGTTGTCGATGTAGGCAACACTGTTTATCATAGTGCAGGAAACTGCCTTATAGAAACCGCAACAAAAATGTTGATTGCAGGTTGTAAAAATAGTGTTATTCCTGTGGATGGTTCCGTAACGACGATAGGCGATCATGCATTTGCTAATTGCCACAACCTAACGAGTATAACAATCCCCGATTCTGTAACGACGATAGGCAATCAAGCATTTTATTTTTGCTCGGGTCTAACGAGTATAACAATCCCCGATTCCGTAACAACGATGGGTTATGAGGTGTTCGGTGCGTGCGGCGGTATGCTTGATATATATTGTACTGCGAAGGCTCAGCCCGAAGGTTGGAATAATAATTGGAACGCTTACAATTCCGCGATGATTCATTGGGGATATGGTATTAAGGATGGCATACTCTATAAATTAAGTAATGACGAAACGTATTATATCGTTTCAGGATACGAAGGTACGGCAACAGAAGTCGTGATTCCGTCAACATATAATGGTAAGCCTGTTGAAGAGATAGGCGATTATGCATTTGATAATTGCTACAACCTAACGAGTATAACAATCCCGGATTCCGTAACGACGATAGGTGGTTCTGCATTTTATAGGTGCGACAGCCTAACGAGTATAACAATCCCCGATTCCGTAACGACGATAGGCTATAGAGCATTTTATTGGTGCGACAGCCTAACGAGTATAACAATTCCCGATTCCGTAACAGCAATAGGCGCTTCTGCATTTTATGGTTGCGACAACCTAACGAGTGTAACAATCGGCAATTCCGTAACGACGATAGGCGCGGAAGCATTTTATGATTGCTACTACCTGACGAGTGTAACGATCGGTAATTCCGTAACAACGATAGGCGATCATGCATTTTATTGGTGCGACAGCCTAACGAGTATAACAATCCCCGATTCCGTAACGACGATAGGCTATAG
>JAZOSQ010000023.1:0-11797 GCA_045657245.1 Eubacteriales bacterium
TTCATTTTGATTCTCCTTGAAATTTGACGAGTAGTTGTAACATATTATAAGCCGAAAGACTTAAGAGTAACTTAAGATTTTCGGCATAAAAACGAAAAAAAGATAATTTGTTACACAAATTTATCTATATTAACTATAAACCTTCTCTTCCCAAAAGTCAATAACGTCAAATCAAAATCGTCTTTATGCTATAAATAAATAATAATAATTTGTAAAAAATAGAGAAAAATCGGAAATAGCTATTGAAAAAATCAAGCAAATGGTATATAATCCTATCTTGGTGATATTTATGATTAAAACATTCAAAATAGCGTTGGACGGGCCTTCCGGTTCGGGTAAAAGTACACTCGCTAAAAATCTTGCAAAACATTATGGATTTGTCTATATTGATACGGGCGCACTCTACCGCACCATCGGTCTTTTTGTTGCGGAACGAGGTATTGCGTCTGACGATAAAGAAAAGATTATCCAATGTCTTCCTTTAATTAATATAGAGATGAGGCTCGAAAACGGTGGCGGTGTTGTTTACCTTGGCGGTAAGCAGATCGGAAACGAGATTAGAACCCCGCTTTGTTCGAAATATGCTTCCGATGTTTCGAAGATTCCCGAGGTTCGTGCTTTTCTTCTTGAAACCCAGCGTGATATCGCCCGTAAGAATAACGTTATAATGGACGGCAGAGATATTGGAACGGTAATCCTTCCCGATGCACAGGTCAAGATGTTTGTCACTGCTTCTATCGAAGCGAGAGCGAAACGTCGTTTCGTCGAGCTTCAGGAAAGAGGCGACAACGCTACATACGAAGAAGTTCTTTCCGATATGAAGTGGCGCGACGCGAACGACAAAAACCGTGATATAGCTCCTGCGGTTCCTGCGGAAGATGCTGTTATGTTCGATAATTCGGGTATGAATATCGAAGAAACCATCAACGCCGCAGTAGAAATAATCGATAAGGTTATGAAAGTATGAATTTGTATAGAGTAGTGCGTGGTTTTGCGCTTGTTTGTGCCAAGATAGGATACCGTGTTGAATTTCACGGAAGAGAAAACGAACCCACCGAGGGCGGTGTTGTCGTTTTTTCGAACCATACTTCTCTGGCAGACCCGTTTTTCACTGCAACAGCTGTGAAAAGACCTCTCTATTTTATGGCAAAGAGCGATTTATTGAAATCGAAATTCATGAAATGGCTTTTCGATTCCTGCAACGTTGTTGCCGTAAACAGAGGGGAATCGGATATCGCCGCACTTCGCAAGACCTGTGACGTTATCTCGAAAGGGAATTGCGTCGGAATCTACCCTCAAGGAACGAGAATCGAATGTGATTCTCCCGATCCCGAAACGGCTCTTGCGGGAATGGGCCTTATGGCAACGAGAGCGAAAGCAACGCTCCTTCCCGTCGCAATCTGCTATGGTAAGGGCAATAAGAAACCGAAACTTTTTTCAAAAGTCAAGGTTTATATCGGAAAACCTATCCCTTATGAAGAATATATGAATATAAACGAACGTCCCAATTCCCACGAGATTGCGAAATACGCTTTCTCAAAGCTTTGCGAGGACTTCAATAAATATAATGGCTGATATTAAGATTTCGGAGTACAGCGGTTTTTGCTTCGGCGTAAAACGTGCTGTCGATATGATAAACAAAAGCATCGAAACGTCGGGCAAGACGATATATTGCCTCGGCGAATTGATACATAACCGACTTTTCAACGAAACTCTTCGAGAAAGAGGCGTTGTGTTCATCGGTGTTGACGATATAGATTCTGTCCCCGAGGGTGCGTTGGTTTTCCTTCGTGCGCACGGAACGACAAAACAGATTTATGAACGTCTTGCCGAGAAAAATATCGAATATGTCGATGCGACCTGCCCTTATGTGTCGAAGATACATAAGATTGTTGCAACTCAACCCGACGAAACGAAGGTTATCGTCATCGGTGATGCAAAGCATCCCGAGGTAGAGGGTATAATGAGCTGGGCAAAGGGCGAAGGAATCGTTTTCGCAAACCGCGAAGCGATTGATAACGCTCACGAAGAAGGGTTCAAGAGCGACGAGGATTGTATCCTCGCTGTTCAAACGACCTATTCGGGCGAGGAATGGAAACGTTGCAAGGAAAGAATTACCGAGCTATATCCGAATGTACGGATTTATGAGACGATATGTAGCGTGACCGAAAACCGCCAAAAGAAAATGTTTGAACTTGCCTCGATATCCGACCTTTCGGTTATCGTCGGCGGAAGAAATAGCTCAAATACGGCGAAGCTTTTCGCCATAGCAGGTTCCGTCTGTAAGAACTCGATTATGATCGAATCGGCGGACGAGCTTGACCAATATGCAGAAATTGTCCGTTCTGCATCTAAAATCGCAATAGCCGCCGGTGCATCGACACCGAGCGGGATAATACAGGAGGTATATAACAAGATGGCAAACATCGCAAATGAGGAACTCAGCTTTGCCGAGATGCTCGAACAGTCTTTCAAGACATTAAATACAGGTGAAAGGGTAACGGGAATCGTTTCCGCAGTCAATCCTACCGAAGTCAAAGTTGACCTCGGTACGAAGCATACGGGTATTCTCCCGTACGACGAAGTTACCGTCGAAGGCGGCGTTGACCTTAACGAACTTTTCAAGGTTGGCGACGAAATCGAAGTAGTATGCGGTAAATTCAGCGATTCCGACGGTACGGTTCTTCTTTCCAAGAAGAAACTCGACCAGCACAAGTATTGGGAAGCAATCAAAGCTGCTTCCGAATCCGGTGAACTCATCTCCGGTACAATCAAGGAAATCATCAAGAACGAAAAGGGCTATGCAGGCGTTATCGCTCTCTACGGTCCCAACAAGGTGTTCATTCCTGCTTCTCAGACCGGCGTACCCAAGGGTGAAGAACTCGAAGCTCTCAGAGGTCAGAAGGTAGAGTTCAAGATCATCGACATCAACGAACAGAAGAAGAGAGCGGTTGGTTCCATCAAAGCTTCCAACAGAATCTCTCGCAAGGCAATGGAAGAAGAATTTTTCGCTAACGTTCAGGAAGGCGATAAGTTCGAAGGTAAGGTTCGCGCAATCATGAGCTACGGCGCGTTCATCAACCTTGGTGCAGTTGACGGTATGCTTCACATTTCCGAAATGTCTTGGGGCAGACTCAAGAACCCTGCGGAAATCTTCAACGAAGGCGACACCGTAAACGTATTCATCAAATCTGTTGACAAAGAAAAGAAGAGAATCTCTCTCGGCTATAAGACCGAAGAAAACGATCCTTGGAATATCTTCGCAAAGAACTATAACATCGGCGACGTTGTTGATGCAACCATCGTTTCTGTTATGCCCTTCGGCGCATTTGCTGAAATATTCCCCGATTTCGACGGACTTATCCACATCAGCCAGATTTCCGATAAACCCGTTGCAAATCCTGCAAGCGTTCTTAAGGTTGGCGATAAGGTAACCGTTAAGATCACTGCTGCTGACTTCGAAAGAAGAAGATTGAGTCTTTCTATCCGTGCTCTTCTCGAACCCGAAGTAGATGCAACCGTTCCCGCAGAAGAAGTTGAAGTAGTTGTTGAAACTACCGAAGAAACTGCTGAATAATTAAAAAACGCAAATAAAAAGGAGAGCGAAAAGCTCTCCTTTTTGTATTATTAAATGTTAACCTATAATATAAGTCTGCATAACGTGACGCTTGATGAGGATATAGTCATTTGTAGTAACCTCACCGTCATCGTTAACGTCTGCAGGGTTGTTGATGCCATAATCGACGGTATAAGTTCCCATGACTATTCTCTTTGCCATAGTGTAGTCGGTAAGATTAATTTCACCGTCATCGTTAACGTCGCCGGGAGTGGTAACGGGGTCGTCAAAGTCTATCCAGAAGTTCTGTTCCGCGATATTAACGTTGGGATTTGCTTTCAAAAGTGCAATGGCTTCTTCTGTTTCTTCCTGAGAATTTGCTCCTTCGGGAAGGATAAGAAGGTATGTAAGGCACGGGTCTTCGAAAGCGGATACCGGCTTGATGCTCGAACAGGTAATACCCTCAACGATAAAATAATCGCCGTCTTCAATGATTTCGGGTTCGGTTTCAAAGATTACGATTATTTCGCCGGGGATAAGCCAATCGGGAGTTTCGCTTTCATCGTCGAACGAATCATCAATGTCCATCCAGGCGTTCTGTTCTGCGATATCAACGTTGGGATTTGCTTTCAAAATTGCAATGGCTTCTTCTGTTTCTTCCTGCGAGTTTGCTCCCTCGGGAAGGATAAGAAGATATGTCAAATCCGGGTCTTCAGAAGGACATAACGCCTCAATGCTCGAACAGGTAATACCCTCAACGATCAAATAATCGCCGTCTTCAATGATTTCGGGCTCGGTTACAAAACCTACGATGATCTCACCGGGGATATAAAAATCGGTGTTTTCCTCCTCGGTTACTGCTCCCGCACCCATAGAGAAGGGCATCAGCAAGAACGCAAAAACGAGTAACATGGATAAAAGCTTTCTTTTCATAAATAAACCTCCATTCGTTGTCTAATCTATTCGACATATATAGTCTAACGCATTAGACAAAGTTTGTCAATAGGTTTTTTGAAAAAATATAAAAAATCATAATACAAAATAAAGAAGGCGATTTTGTTTTATCAAAACGGCCTTCTTTTTTATTTACTTTTGAATTTATATTTGATATAATAAATTGAATAAGTGTAATCGAAGAAACTGTTTCGCGGTCGATAACGAGAGCAATGTTTATACTAACTCTAAAAATACAAACTGTTTCGCGGTCGATAACGTAAAAATCATCCCTAACCTACACCGCGAATATGAAAAAAAGAAAAGGCGATGCTTCTTGCCTTGGTAGGAAAGAAACATCAACCTTTTGCGTTTTCTTCAAGAATCTTGTTGCCGTAGAGATTGAAGCGGAAAAGAAGACTGTCGTCTTCGGGATCGTCGCAAATAATCTTTGCTTCGTTTACCATACCGCCTTCAACGATCTTTGCAATACCCAAAAGCTGACAAAATCTGCTTTTAAGATTGAGTCGATCGCCTTCATCGGTAACAAGCCAGACGTTGCCTTTGCATTGGTCGATAGCTTCGATGAACTTTTGGAAGTCGATCTTGTGAAGTTCTGTAGAGCCCATATTGTGTAACTCCTTTCTTTTTTGTTCTCGCTTGTAGTATATTCATATTGATGACAAAAGTCAATCGTGATTTATGACAATTATATAAAATAATGCATATTTTATTATGCACTATGCACAACTTTTCGGAGGTTTGCTTTGCGTAACGATTTTATTTATATTGAAGATAAAGTGCCCTATTACAAAAGCCGTCTTTTTGATAAATACGGTATTCGTCACGCATTTTTTACCCGTAACGGCGGTGTTAGCGAAGGCGTGTTCAATAGTCTAAATTTCGCTTTGGGCGCAGGTGATATCAAGGACAGCGAAGAAAATTTGATGAAGAATTACGAAATCGCTTCGAACGTTTTCGGATTGAAAAAGGAAGACGTTTGCCGTACCTATCAAACCCATACCGCGACCGTCGTCTATGCCGATGAGAACGAAAGAGGACGCGGAATATCGTTCCCGAACTTTGATTACGGTGTTGACGGTCTTGTTACCGATAAAAAAGATCTTCTCCTTTCGGTTCGTACCGCCGATTGCGTTCCGATTTTGTTTTATGATATAAAGGAAAATATCTGCGGTGCGGTGCATGCGGGCTGGAGAGGTGCTGTCGGCTTGATTGCGAAGAATGCAATCGAATTAATGGAAAATTTGGGCGCAAGTCGTGAAAATATCGTTGCTGCGATCGGTCCTTGTATAGGAGTTTGCTGTTATGAGGTCGGGGGCGAGGTCAGAGAAGAATTCACAAAGCTTAATGAGAGATATACCGAATTTTTCAAGCCGAAAAACGATAAATTTATGCTCGATCTTGTCGGAGTTAACGAAGCAATATTGATTGATATCGGCATAAAACCCGAAAATATCTCCTCTGCCGATATTTGCACGAAATGTAACGAATCCCACTTTTTCTCCCACCGCCGAAACGGTGTAAACAGAGGAACGATGAGTTCGTTTATATGTATTTAAGTCGAAATTTAAGGAGTTTGTTATGATAAAAGTTTTTCATTGTGCGGATATACATCTCGATTCGCCTTTCTCACTTTTTTCTCCTCGCGAGGCAGAAAAACGCCGTATAGAACTTCGTGCCGCGTTCACCTCGGCACTTATGTTTGCGAGAGAAAGCGAGGCAGACCTCTTCATAATAAGCGGTGACCTTTTCGACGGCGAATATGTCACACGCGACACGAAGGAAATGTTGTTGCGTGAGTTTGCAAAAGCTCCCGAGATGAAAATTTTCATTTCCCCCGGTAATCACGACCCGTTCACAGCAGGCTCGGTTTATGAAACCACCGAATTTCCCGCAAACGTGCATATCTTCGGAGGAGAGCGTGAATGTGTTCATCTTTCAGACCTCGGTGTCGACGTTTACGGCTTTGGGTTCACCTCGAAAGATTATATTTCAAGCCCCGTAGCAGGTTGGACGGGACTTGATAAGGAAAAAATAAATATCCTCGTTTGCCATGGCGACACAACTTCCGCTTCCTCAACAAGCGGTCCGATTTCAAAAAGAGATATTGCAGAATCGGACTTTGACTATATCGCTCTCGGCCATATTCATAAAGCAACCGGACTCCTCTCCGAAAACGGCGTAAGCTATGCATATCCCGGCTGTATTGAGGGCAGGGGATTTGACGAGCTTGGCTATAAAGGCGCAATGTTCGGTACGATCGAAAAGGGTAACGTCGATATGAAAAGCTATCGTTTCTCGAAATCGCGTTATGAATGGATAAGCGTTGATGTTTCGAATGCAACCGAAAAACACGAAGCACTTGAAATTATTCGCAACGCAATAAAACCCTATTCCGACGACACGGCTCTCCGTTTGACCTTAAAAGGCGAACTCAAAAACGCTTTCGTCATACTTCCCAACGAAATCGGAAAGGGTTGCGAATATCCTTATTTTATAGAAATTATCGACGAAACGAACCTTGTTCCCGACTTTGGCGAACTCGAAAAGAATAATACCCTAAAAGGCATTTTCTGTCGAAAAATATCTTCGGAAATGGAAAAATACGAACCCGATTCCGAGGAATATAAGGTTTTGTCACTTGCATTAAAATATGGAATATCTGCGCTTGAAGACAGAAGCGTTGTTGATTATACGGGAGGTGAGCGTTAATGAACGTAACGATTGATAAGATAGAAGTCGTTTCCTTCGGCAAACTTAAAAACTCCGTCGTTACGGCGGATTCGGGAATTAATATCCTTTCTGCTCCCAACGAAAGCGGAAAAACGACGCTCGCTTCGTTCATAAAGTTTGTTTTCTACGGCTTTGTTAATACGAGAGTACAAACAATAGCCGATAACGACAGAAAGCTCTATACCCCTTGGGAGGGCGAGGTCTGTGAAGGTAACGTTCAAATAACTGCCGACGGTGTTCAATATATCGTGTCGAGAAGATGTCCCCCTTCGGGCAAGGAGGTTTTTGATATAACAAACCGCGCGACGGGAAAAAGTGAGTTTGCCGGATTAGTCCCCGGCGAAGTATTTTTTGGTGTCGGCGAGGACGTTTTCTCGAGAACCCTCTTTTTCCGTCAGCTAACGCTTCCTCAAAGCAAGGATGAGGTTCTTGCCGACAGATTGCGTAATATCGCAATAAGCGCCGACGAGCAGGTTGGAACAAAAAAGGCGTTGTCACGTCTTTCGGAAGCGAAAAACGAGCTTAAAGGTAAGCTCGGAAGCGGTCTTCTTCCGAAAGCGCAGAGAGAACGCGACGAGCTTACCGAAACCATAACCGCTTCTGCCGATATGCGACGTGAGATAGTACGTCTTAATGCGGAAATCAAAAAACGTGCGATAACGATTGCAGAAGCCGAAAAAAAGCTTGAAACGCTCAACGCAGAGCGCAGAAATATCGAAAAATTCGAAGCGTTGACAAGATTGCGCAACATAAAAAGACTCGAGATTGAAGAAGAATCCGCAAGACTTGAATATCAAAAGGTATCATCCTGCTTGAAAAAACAGGACGAAGGCGGTATCGAATTTCGAGAGCTTTTCTCGAAAAACACGGAATACGTTGCTCAATGTCGTGATTTCGAAAATATTAAAAATGCGCTTAAAAACGCAGAAGACGACAGACAACAGCTCGATATCGAAAATGCTTTCGATCCGGGCGAAGGCGAGGATATAGCAGAAACCATTAATAAATATAAAAAACTTCCCAAACTGTTCTTCGTTTCCAGCGGTCTTTGTGCTGTCGGCGGATTGTTCGTCTTCTTGACGGGCGCGGTTTGGGGATTGATGGGTGTTGTGCTCGGTCTTATCCTTGCGTCTGTCGGCGGTGTTATGCTCAGTAAACCGAACACCATCGCAAAAGAACACGGTTATGAAACCGTCGAAGACCTTGAACTTGCGATAAAAAACAGACCTATCGTCGAAGAAAAAATAAAACGCGCCGACCTCAAGATTGCAGAATTGAAGGGGGCTTATGACGACAGCCGTGCACGTTGCTTCAGATTGAAAAAAGAACTCGACGACGGCATCGGTGCATATATCGACGTTGCCGACGGAGATTATAATGCCCAACTTGAGCATATCCTCTCGCTTTCTGCCGAAAGTGGTGAAAAGCTTGCCGTTTGGAGATTGAAACGCGACAATCTCGAAAAGGCAAAAGAAGGAATCGATATCGATTCTCTCACAGAAGAAGCAAAAGGCGCAGAAATGCCCGAAAGAGAAAAATCAAAGGTCGACCGTGAGATTAGCTTCTATTCAAATCAGATTGCTCAACTTTCCGAACTTAACCGTCGCGACGAGCTTGATTGTGTTTCTTATGAAGCAAAATGCGGTGACGTTTCCGCGATGATAGGCAAACGTGATGCTCTCAATTTGCGCGTCGATGACCTTTCGATAAAGCACAAAGCATACGAAACGGCAATGAAGTTTATCGAATCCGCTGCCGACGATATGAAGAGTATGGTTGCACCTCGCATAAGCGAACGCGCCGACGAATATTTTTCTGCCGCAACGGGCGGGAAATATTCCTCGTTCGAGGTCGATACAAAGCTTTCGATGAGCTTCGGAGAAGATTTCCGAAGAAGCTGTGACTATCTTTCCGCAGGAACGCGCGACAGCGCATATTTGTCTTTGCGCCTTGCACTTGCCGATATACTTTTCGGCGGTTGCGGTGTTCCGATAATGCTCGATGATGCTTTTGTTCGTATGGACGATACGCGCCTTCGTATGATTTCGGGTGCGCTTAACGAAGCATCGAAAAAACATCAGATTTTCATTCTTACTCACGGTGACCGTGAACGTGATGCTCTCGACGAAATGGGCATCGGATATAACGATATAAAGATAAAAACTGTTCAGGAGAAATAAATGGCTGTACGGCTCGGTCTTGAAACTCCAATTAAATATATCAAGGGCATCGGCGAAGCAAAAAGCAATGCTTTTGCCCGTCTTGGTGTCGAGACCGTCTCCGACCTTCTCTCCTTCTATCCGAGAGGGTATGAGGAAAGAGGTAAGACCGTTTCTGTTGCCGATGCGTTCGACGGAGAGCTTTGCTCGGTTATCGTGACCGTTCGCGAAACTTCTGCCGTCAAACGTCTTCGCGCGAATATGACGGTGTTTCGTTCCTTGGTGGAAGACGAAAAGGGTGCGATGGAGTTGGTGTTCTTCAACTGTCCCTATCTCGCAAAAACGCTGACTTCGGGAAGAAAATACCGTGTTTACGGCAGAGTAAGGATTGGTTCGCGCGGAAAAGAAATGGTTTCCCCGAAGCTCGAACCGATAATTCAAGGTGTCGAGCTTCCGTATTATATCCCGATTTATAAACTCACTCCTCCGTTGACACAAAAGGCGATATCCCAAACTGTTTCGGAGGTTATTCACCTTTGCGGAGAACTTCCCGAAATCTTGCCTGAGTCGGTGAGGACAAGCCGTAATCTCATAAAACAAAGCGAAGCTGTCAGGATTATGCACAACCCGAAAAACGAGGAATCACTTGCACTTGCAAGAAGGTCGATTGCATTTTCGGAATTGACTGTGTTCCGCCTTGCGCTTTGCAATATGCGTTCCAATACCGAAAGTATAAAAGCAATTCCGCTTGGACTCAAGAACGTCGGCTCGAAGAGCTTTTTTGAATCCCTGCCGTTCGAACTGACGTCTGCTCAGAAACGTGCGGTAAAAGAGATTTTCGCCGACCTCGGCAGAGAAAAACCGATGGCACGATTGCTTCAGGGTGATGTCGGAAGCGGTAAGACCGCTGTTGCGGCGGCGGCAATCTATCTTTGCGTGAAGAACGGCTATCAGGCGTGTATGATGGCGCCGACCGAAATTCTTGCGACACAGCACAAAAAGACTCTCGATAAATTTCTTTCACCCTTCGGAATAAGAACCGAGCTTCTCGTTTCGGGGCTTCCTGCTTCGGAAAAGAGAAGGGTAAGAGAAGGTCTTGCCGACGGAAGCATCAACGTTGCCGTCGGTACACACGCGCTCATAACCGAAAAAACGGTATTCAATAACTGTGCACTGGCCGTTGCAGACGAGCAACACCGTTTCGGCGTAAAGCAACGAGCAGAGCTTCTTTCAAAAAGCGAAATCGACGGAAGAAGAGCACATATGCTCGTTATGTCCGCAACGCCGATACCTCGTTCGCTTTCGCTTATAATCTTCGGTGACCTCGACGTTTCACTCCTTGATGAGCTTCCTCCCGGAAGACAGAAGATAGAAACAAAGGTCGTTTCTTCAAACGATACTGCAAAGGTTTATGAATTTTTAAGAAAAGAAACCGAATCGGGCGGCAGAGGTTACGTTGTCTGTTCGCTCATCGAAGAAAACGAAGAAAATTCGGAACGCAAATCCGCCGAAAGCTATTTCGAAGAACTTTCAAACGGTGTTTTGAAGGGTATCCCTATGGGACTTATGCACGGAAGAATGAAGCCGTCCGAAAAAGCTTCGGTGATGAACGATTTTGCAACAGGGAAAATCAAAGTTCTCGTTTCAACAACCGTAATCGAGGTTGGTGTCGACGTTCCCGAAGCAACGGTTATGATAATCGAAAACGCAGAATGTTTCGGCTTGTCACAACTTCATCAGCTTCGCGGACGTGTCGGACGTGGGAATAAACGCTCGTTTTGTGTTCTTGTGAACGGCGGAAAGGGAGAAGATTCTTCTGACAGATTAAAGATAATGCGTGACACAGCCGACGGATTTAAGGTTGCGGAAGCAGACCTTGAACGTCGCGGACCGGGTGATTTCTTCGGTGTCCGCCAAAGCGGTGAATTTTCGTTTGCTTGCTCGGCAATAAGCGATATGACGGTTTTGAAGGAAACAGATTCGCTCATAAAAGAAATCAGAGAAAACCCGAATAATCCCGAATATAAAAACCTTTTTGATTCGGCAAAGAAATTCCTTGAAAGGACAGGCGGCGGTCTGACCGTCAACTGATTTATATATGAAGATTGGAAATATTGAATTCCCTCACGGTCTTTTCCTCGCCCCAATGGCAGGAATAACCGACCATGCGTTTCGCGCAATATGTGTTTCGTGCGGCGCGGAGGGAGTTACAAGTGAATTAATAAGCGCAAAAGGCGTTATGTACGGTGACAAAAAGACCGATACCCTCGCGAAGCTTTATCCCGACGAACGTCCTGCGGCAATACAGATTTTCGGGAACGACCCCGAAATTATGGCGAAAGCGGCTAATAACCTTCTTCGTTTTGAACCGATCTATATCGACATCAATATGGGC
>JAZOSQ010000024.1:0-14718 GCA_045657245.1 Eubacteriales bacterium
GCGACAGACTTTTTTGTTAGGGTTATTATTGCATGATTATGTCATATGTTTTTTCATTTTATCCAAAGCACTTTTTTCTAGACGACTTACTTGTGCTTGTGAAATTCCGATCTCTTTCGAAACTTCAGTTTGTGTTTTACCGTTGTAAAAACGCATCAATAAAATTTTTCTTTCTCTTGGGCCTAATTCAATAATAGCATTTTTAATTGCGATATTATCAAGCCAAATTTCATCGCTTGAATTAACGTCGCTTATTTGATCGAGAACATATATCGAATCTCCGGTATCAGAATATATCGGATCATATAGGGATATAGGCTCCAAAATTGCGTCTAAAGCTTGTGCGACTGCTTTTGGAGATACCTGTAGCTCTTTAGATATTTCTTCGACAGACGGCTCGTGAGAGAGCTTGTTTGATAGATTTTCCTTTGTCTTTAAGGCACGATATGCTAAATCCCTCAGAGAACGAGGAACGCGAATAGGATTATAGTCACGCAAATATCTTCGTAATTCCCCGATAATCATTGGAACAGCGTACGTTGAGAATTTTACATCAAGCGAAGGATCAAAGTTATCGATGGCTTTTATAAGCCCAATACAACCTACCTGAAATAAATCGTCGGGATTCTCATTTCGATTCTTAAATGATTGTATAACGCTCAAAACCAATCTCAAATTGCCGCTTACAAGCTCTTCTCTTGCGTTCTTATCGCCCGATATACTTTTCATAAGAAGCTCTTTCTTTTGTGTGTCGGTAAGAAGCTTCAATTTTGACGTATTGATGCCGCATATCTCAACTTTGTTATACATAAAAACCTCCGAATTGGATTCAATAAGATTGTTTCCAATTCGGAGGATTAAAATACCTATGATTTTATTCAATTAATGCTTATGTATCTGGAATGAACAAATAAATTGTGTTCCGTGTTCTTCACTACTCGAAACCGAAATCGAACCTTCGTTTTCTTCAATAATTCTTTTTGCTATCGAAAGTCCCAATCCGCTACCACCAGCAGTTCTTGTACGGGATTCTTCAACCCTGTAAAAGCGTTCGAAAAGGGATGGAATGTGTTCTTTCGGAATAGGAATACCCGTGTTAAAGACAGAAATATAAGCAATATCATGTTTTGTGTGAATATTAAGCTCGATTCTTCCGTTTTCGTTAGAATATTTAACTGCATTATCGAGCAATATTAACAAAAGATCCCTTAAAGAGTGTTCGTCTGCACATATAGAAACATTGTCTTCGAGAGAATATGTGAATGACTTGCCGTTTTCAAAACATACACTTTCAAATGATAGTGCTGTTTCGTATGCAATATTTGTCAAATTCAACGGTTTCAAAGACAGTTTTGTTTGAGCTTCGTAGGATTTTGCATGATATAGCATCATAGAAATCAGGTCTGTCATCCTCGTTGTTTCGTCTTTGATGTATCCTAGCCATTTCTTTTCATCTTTTACGAGAGAATCTTCATGAGATAATACAATGTCTGAATTTGTGGAAATTATTGTTAGAGGGGTTTTTAATTCGTGAGAAATGTCAGAAATTAGCCGTTGTTGTTGTTTTAACGAACGCTCAATTGGTTTGATTGAAATCGAAGCTAGTATGATTGATACAACAGAAAGGAAAACTATCGTTACAATAAAACTTATAACGAGCGAGAACAATAACTGACGAAGATAATCGTCTTCGTATCTTTGGTCGAGGAGGACGATTTTGTATCCCATAGGTTTTTCATCTATATAAAAGCGCATATTATATTCAGGGAGTACACCTATATCCGTTTTGATGCTTTCGATTTCTTTTATTATACCGTTTATATATTGAGAGTCATTGGTATCGAGCTCATCAACCATGCCATAACCCTCGACATAACAGGTTTTGTTCTTCATATCAATATCGAGGATATACGTAGAAATATAGGAACGATATTCGGGAGCATCTAACAGTTTGTCAAAGTAGTCACGGTCAGAAGCGGCAATATACTGCATTGTTTCTATACTGTTTTCTTCAAGATCTCCAGCAGATTTAATGAAAATGATCGAAAAAGCTATTATGAGAACTGTTGTTACAAGTAACATATTTGTGAGAAATAGTTTTAATCTTAATTTCTTTAACACGATCATTCTTCCTCTTGTATTTCAAGATGGTAACCGATTTTTCTGACGGTGAGAATGCTGACTTTTGAACCTAAAAACTGAAGTTTTTTTCTAATGAATGAAATATAAACTTCAACGTTATTGTCTTCCGCATCCGAGAGATATCCCCAAATTTTTGTGATAATTTCTTCCTTGGGGAATATTTGAGTTGGATTAGAAAGCATCATTTTTAGAATTTCGAATTCTTTGTGACCGACATGTATGTTTTTGTTGTTGCAGGACAAGACATAGTTGTTCAAATTCAGCGAAAGATCACCAAATCCAACTGAATCAAGCAAAATCTCCCCTGTACGTCTTGACAATGCGCGAACTCTTGCCAAAAGTTCTTCTTTTGAAAAAGGTTTTGTTAAATAGTCATCTGCACCATAATCGAGCCCTTTTACTTTATCGCTGACTTCATCACGGGCAGTCAAGAGAATTATCGGGGTATTGATATGTTTTGAACGTAATTTCTTTAATACGTCAAAACCGCTCAATTTGGGTAACATGATATCTAAAACTATAACGTCATATATCCCCGATTCGCCGTATTCGAATCCATCCTGACCGTCATAAACGACGTCACACGTATATTTTTGGGATATAAATATTTCGCGTATGCTGTCAGCAAGACGATGTTCGTCTTCAACGATAAGTATATTCATATAACAAACCTCCATTCGATTTATTAAACAATATTGCACTTAAAATCATCTTAAAAAGGCGGGGAGACCCCCGCCCATTTTAGCTTATAGAAACGGTTTCGATTTCAACAGTTTCAGGTTTAATATTAGCTTTGTCGTGAAGTGTCAAAAGGAACAGTCCGACACCGATTGCCGAGAACATCAAGCTTATCGCAAGGAGTTTCCAGAAAATTTCAGAATAAGCAGGGAAGTAATCGGTCATTTCTTGAGGGATGGTATTTCTTAGATGAACAAGCCAAAAATGTTTGTTCGTGAGAACGGACGGCTTGAAGCCATTTTTTGCAAGAAATTCAAAAACAATACCGATATACTGACCGATTGCAGTGAACAAAATTGCATTAACCGAGACGGTTATATATGCAGGCAAAGAGATTTTCTTGCAGAAAATTCTATATCCATAATAAGAAAGAAGCGAAACCAGAAAACCGCATATACAGAAAATATATCTAACTTCACTGAAGCTCGATTCTCCGATAGCAGGAGAGAGAAAATAGTACAAAACAAAATAGATTGCAACGCCAATCAACGAAAATAAGAGTGAACCAACAATTCCCTTGAACGGTTTGTCGTTATTGTTATCATTTGCTTTCTGTGTCGATGCATTGTTCACTTCTTCGACAATATCTATTGCACAGTGTTCGCACATAAGATAATTTTCTTTTTTAATAGTAACCTTTTTGGGTTTACGAGATCCAAACTTGTTGCCACATTTCGAGCAATATTCGATACCTTTGATTTCGTTTTCTTTCAAAAGCGCAACACATCGATCGAGCAACTTAAGAAATGTCGGAATAGAGCCATTAGAATAAACCCTCATGCCGTCTTCGGATATGGAATAGTCAAAAACAGAATATTCGACCAATTCGTTCGAAAAAGCTTCGGACATTTCATATTTCTTTATGGAATTTTCTTCGTTATCAGAAAATTTAAAGTTAAAGTATGCGACGCGCTTTCCCGCGTTTTCATAAACCGAAACAAGATAATCGCCATATATTGCAAATGCATGTGTTTTTTCGGGTGATTTGTTGTCGTGATACTCAAAACCGAGGTCTTCGAGCGCTTTTAACAGATTCTTTGTGATCATAATTGACATCCTAAAATAAATATTTATTTTATAATACCACGTAAAGCACTTGAGTTGGTTAATAATTTGTTAATATTTTGCATTATCTAACGATATCGATAATCGATGTTAAAACAAATCCCAAAACAAACGAATAGGTTTCGATAGGATGTTTGTTAAGCATTTTGTTTAGAATTTTCGAAAAAACATATGTGCCTAAAACCACACCGACCGATAACGGCAAAACAAAAGATAAATTCATGTTCTCAACCGCCGACAACGTGGTTTGATATATTCCAAAGAACAACAACATATACGAAAAGCTTATCGCAGGTAGAATTAAGGCTATCGAAAGAACAATCCCAATTAGTAGAAGAGTTAAGGTAGAGTACTGAAAATCCAATTCGTTTGTTGATATTAGAAATGCTAATAAGAAGGTAATAATGATGCCGGATATAATGTAGACGAAATGTATTTTTTTAAAATTACCATACAAAACTTTTTTCACGAAAAAAGTAGTGCTAATCAATGATAAAAAGCAAAAAACGTATTTCGAAATTTTCGGATATTCAATACAGAAAATATTCAGTTTAGAGGATAATATCAAAATACCTGTAACAACGCCAAAGAAAATCGGACATAAGAAAGAAAAGGCTTTTTTAAAGTCAGAAAAGAAGTGGGAAACAGATTCCAAAATCCCTTTGAAAACACCGAGAACTATCGCGGTTGTTCCGCCGCTGACACCGGGAATAAGAGTGCCAAAACCGATGATAATTCCTTTGAAATAATTGATGAAAAATCGCCTTAAAGTATTCATAAAACACCTTTCATAAAATTATTATGAAATCACGCTAAAGTATTGACAAAATGCGAAAAAATTTGTATTATTAGCATAATATATTTAATAATTAATTAGATATAAAAATTATATTATTCGGAGTATGGAATTGAACAAACTTAATCAAAATGCGCTTGTGCGTTTACAAAACATTTCGGTTAAATTTGATGACGATCAAATTTTGAATAACATAAGTCTTGATATTAACGAAAAAGAATTCGTTACGTTATTGGGGCCTTCAGGTTGCGGCAAAACGACAACATTGAGAATCCTCGGTGGTTTTGTGAAACCCGATAGCGGAGACGTTATCTTCGAAGGAAAGCGTATCAACGATCTTCCTCCTTATGAAAGACAAATTAATACGATTTTCCAAAAATACGCGTTGTTCCCTCATCTTAATGTTTATGAAAATATTGCGTTTGGTTTGCGTGTTCAGAAAAAATCCGAAGCAGAAATAAAGAAGACAGTAAACGAAATGCTTGAACTTGTTAACCTCAAAGGTTTTAATAAACGCGATATCAATTCGTTAAGTGGCGGTCAGCAGCAGAGAGTTTCGATCGCAAGAGCACTAGCCGTTAAACCTCGCGTTCTTCTTTTGGATGAACCTTTGGGCGCTTTGGACCTTAAGTTGAGAAAAGACATGCAGGTTGAATTGAAAAACATTCAACAACGTCTTGGCATAACTTTTGTTTATGTTACTCATGACCAAGAAGAGGCGCTTTCGATGTCTGATACCGTCGTTGTTATGGATAATGGACGTATTCAGCAGATAGGTACTCCTCTTGATATATATAATGAGCCTACAAATGCTTTTGTGGCCGACTTTATTGGTGAAAGTAATATTATCGATGGCGTAATGTTGGAGGACTATAAAGCTTCCTTCGCCGGTAAGACGTTCGATTGTCTTGATAAGGGCTTCGAAAAGAATGAACAGGTTGACGTTGTAATTCGCCCCGAAGATGTCGACGTTGTTCCCGTAGAAAAGGGAATGCTTTCCGGTGAAGTAACAAGCGTTACCTTCAAAGGTGTGCATTTTGAAATTATCGTTGATATCAATGGTTTTAAATGGATGATTCAGACAACCGACTATGAACCTGTAGGCGCGGTTATCGGTCTTTATATCGAACCCGATGCAATTCACATCATGAAAAAGAGTGAATATTCGGGCGTGTTTGGTGACTATAGCTCGTATAGTGATGAACTCGAAAAACTTTCCGAAAATAACGAGGAAGAAAATGAATAAACGCTCATCGATGCTTCAACGTTTTGTTGCGGCACCTTATGCGGTTTGGTCTGTTTTGTTTATTGTCATTCCTTTGGTGATGGTTGCATGGTATACCTTCACTGATGTGAATGGACAAATCACCACCGCTAATATATCAAAAATGTTTGAAGATGACTATGTTGCAATTTTCACAAGATCTGTAGCATATGCGTTTCTTGCAACGGTTATTTGCTTGTTGATTGCTTTTCCTTTGGCATATTTTATTGCACAGTCAAAACCGAGAACTCAGAAGATTGCTATAATGCTCACAATGCTTCCGATGTGGACCAATCTTGTCATTAGAACATATTCGCTTGGAAATCTCTTGGAAGATACAGGTGTTATAAACACTGCTTTGGGGCTTTTGGATAATCCGATTCATATGATAAATACCCCTTTTGCGGTTATTCTCGGTATGGTATATAACTATTTGCCGTTTATGCTTTTACCGATTCATACGGTTATTTCAAAGCTCGATAAGAGTGTTATCGAAGCTTCCCAAGATCTTGGATGTAATAAATTCAAGGTTATCGCAAAAGTAATATTACCTTTGTCGAAAAGCGGAATTGTTTCGGGAATAACTATGGTTTTTGTTCCTGCAATAAGTACCTTCTATATTTCGAAGAAGCTGGGTGGTACCGACAACCGTCTTATCGGTGAAGTTATAGAAGACTCTTTCCTTCATAGCGAAAATTGGAATTTCGGAAGCGCAATTTCTTTTGTGTTGATGATTATTATCATGCTTTCAATTGCAATTGTTAATAAGTTTTCCGATGATGATGAAGAGGGAGGTATGATTCTGTGAAAATACTTTCCAAGATCTATATCTTTTTGATATTCTTTCTTCTTTACGCTCCCGTGATTGTTATGATAATCTTTTCGTTTAACTCGAGTAACAGCTTGAGCGAATTCACGGGATTCTCACTCCGTTTCTATGAAGAAGCGTTTAATAACTCGAAGGTTATCGAGTCCTTCAAGAACACTCTTGTTCTTGCGGTTTGTACTTCGTTAATATCGGGTGTTATCGGCACCGCGGCGGCTGTTGGTATAAGCAGAATGAGAAGTAAATATCTCAGAAAAACGCTTTTGTCCGTTACTAATATCCCGATGATGAATCCTGATATCGTAACCGGTGTTTCGATGATGCTTTTGTTTGTGTTCGTCGGAATAGTGCTTGGACTCCAGTCGGCATTGAGCTTCTGGACCATGCTTATAGCACACATTACGTTCAGTTTGCCGTATGTGATACTTTCAGTATTACCGAAAATCAAACAAATGGACAAACATTTACCGGAAGCGGCAATGGATCTTGGATGTACGCCGTTGATGTCATTCTTCAAGGTTGAATTACCTTCGATACTTCCCGGTGTCGTTTCGGGTATGCTTATGGCTTTCACGTTATCGCTCGACGATTTCGTTATAAGTTATTTCGTTAAAGGCACAGGATTTGAAACTTTGCCGATTTATATCTATTCTGCGGTCAAAAAAGGTGTCCGTCCGACTCTTTATGCCGCTAACACAGTGATTGTATTCGTTGTTTTTGTCCTCCTTATATTAATCAATTTTGTGGGTAATAAGGACAACAACTCAAAGATTAAATCAAAATCCAAAAAAGGGGATTGAGAATTGAAAAAAAGCAACTCCTTGATTTTAGTTTTGTTGATCGTTGTTTCTCTTTTGTTCTCGGCATGTTCCGAGGTCGATTCTGAAATAACAATTGATTATGTTGATACAACAAAACAGATTGATTATTCCAAATACGCAGGAACAGAACTCAGCGTTTATAACTGGGGCTATTATATTTCCGACGGTGCAGACGGCACAATCGACGTTAACGAAGAGTTTGAGAAGCTTACGGGAATTCGTATCGTTTATGATAACTATGATTCAAACGAAAGCTTATATGCGAAGCTCGACGGTGGCGGTGCTGATTACGACGTAGTCATCCCATCCGACTATATGATAGGTCGCCTCATAAAAGAGGGATATCTTGCGGAATTGAATTTTGAAAATATACCCAACTACAAGTATATTGACGAAAAATATAAAAACACAAAATATGATCCCGATAATAAATACAGTGTTCCTTATAACGTTGGTATGGTTGGTGTAATTTATAACACGACTGTTGTTGAAGGCACGCCTGATAGTTGGGATTTGATGTGGAATGAACAGTATAAAGGCAAAATATTGAATTTTAACAATTCGCGCGATGCTTTTGCGATTGCTCAGTTCTATCAAGGTATCGATATTAACAGCGAGAATAAATCCGATTGGGATAAAGCTTACGAAATGCTTGCGCAACAAAAATCGCTTCTCCAAAGCTATGTTATGGATGAAGTCTTTAACAAGATGGAAAGTGGTGAAGCTGCTGTAGCGCCTTACTATGCAGGTGACTTCTTTACGATGTACGGCAATAATGAAGATTTGGCGTTCTATTATCCGAAGGAAGGCACGAATCAATTTATTGATGCGGCGTGTGTATTGAAAACATCAAAAAATAAGGAAGCGGCAGAGCTTTATATTAACTTCCTTCTCGATCCCGAAATAGCAAGAGCAAATGCAGAATATATGTATTACGCATCTCCCAACACAGCTGTTGTCGAAAACGAAGATTACAGAGCATTTCTTGATGAGCTTCATCCCGATGCGTTCAATATTTTGTATGAATCTTCGACGAAAGTACCAACAAACGATTTTGCTAATCTTCCCGATGAAATAAAATCCTATATGTCTGAAAAATGGACAAAGTTGGGTGCAACCAGTACAGAGGAAGATACTAATAACACGGTATATATTATTTGCCTTGTGATTATAATTTTACTTGCTGTTTGGTTTATATATGCAAAGATTCAAAAAATCACCAGAGAAAAGAACTACAATCCTTAAATTAAAGGTTTTGATGGTGTGAAAATGTTATATAATTATAACTTTATATCCGATGTTTTACCGAAAGATAAAACATCGGATCTTTCAAATATAATAAATATTAAATTATCCAAAGATGACGGTGTATATATTTACGACTGCAAATTCAGTGATTTTGTAACTCCTGAAACAGACATGGAACGTGTGGATATGGTCGTTGTTGACGGCTGTATTGCGATGATCGGTGCTCTTGGCGAAAGAACCGTTATTCCTAACGGAAATGGGTTTGTCGTTACATTTGTCGGCAAAGAATATATTGACTACGTTAAGACGTTTAACATCGGACAAGTTGTTGATAACGAGCAAATTAAGGGTGTTCGCCCCGAAAAATACGCTGAAGTGGGCGAAAAGATCTTTCCTATCGGTCGTATAAACGGAGTCAGACGCCCTCGCATCGGCATGGTCTTATATAATAAAGAGTTTGGCGCAACAACGGGAACGAATCAATACGGTGTTGATATTGTCGTTGAAAAGGGAAGAGTCACATCAGTAAACATTGAGGGCGACTCTGTTATACCTTCGGACGGCTGTGTGTTAAGTGTTCATTGTTATGACGAATACTTCAAAACTGCAAAAGAAATTAAAGTTGGCGATAATGTAAATATTAATACCGAAGAACGCAAGTACGATGTTTCTGATTTTTCATATACGGGAATTAATGTTCCTCGCCTTGAAAACGATATTATTTTATATCGTAATTCAGACCGTACAAACACCAACGAATACGGTTACGAAATCGCAATAAATTCAGACGGATACATGATAAATGCATCATATGCAGGGAATGTTGAGATTCCAAATAATGGTTATGTACTTTCGGGACACGCAATGGGCAAGAAGACGCTCGAATTGGCATATGCGTTGGGAAATAAAGTTATAATTAGCGAAAATGATTCGTCTGTTCGTGTTATAAAAACACCTGATTATAAACTCAAGAACGCGATAAATGCATTTGAAGATGTAAAAAACCGCTATACGAATGCAAAAACTTCTTTTTTGAATATTAAATACTCTCAAATTGAACGCGAGATTGAGAATCTTTCTTCAGTGTTGGAATCTGCTAAAAAAGATTTTTATAATTTCAAAATCGAAGATTCGTTTTTGAAATGCGATGAAGTTCTTTTTCGTTCGGAAGAACTGTCATATCAAATGATCGAATCAAAAAGAGTTGAAAACCGCGCTGTATGGTATAGATGTCACGAAAAGAGCGATGAAGAGGTTTTGGCAACTGTTCAAAAGATGAAATCGCTTAATGTTAACGCTGTGTACATTGAAACGTGGTATGAGGGCTTTTGTATCGGGAAAAAGGTAAACATTAATGGCATTACTCAACCGCCGAGATGTGAGGGATACGATGCACTCGAAGCGTTTATAAGAATCGGCCACGAAAACAGTATCGAGGTTCACGCTTGGGTTGAAAACTTCTTCGTTGGTTTTTATTATGACGATGGACGTAGTTTTTACAATAAGTTTTTTGACTCATACAAAGATAAATATCTTATTGATTCAAAAGGCAGAGATTATTTTTATTACACAACCAACAATAACAAGTTTATATTCCTTAATCCGAACGATAGGGAATGCCGTGATTTGATTTTATCGATTTACGATCAATTAATTACAAAATATGATCTTGACGGGCTTCATCTTGATTATATTCGTTTGCCGGAACTTAACTATCAAACCGATGATTTTGGTTATAACGAAGATATTATTGATGGATTTGTAAAATCAACCGGCATTAAAAAAGATCCTCGTACACTTGATGGAGAGGATTTGGATAAATGGATTCAACACCGTTGCGATATAATTACAAGCTTTGCGGAAGAAGTCTATCAGTTAATTCAAGAGAAGAATAAAAAAATATGGCTTTCTGCTGCAACCTATCCCGAAATTGCGTTGTTCAAAAGAACCATAATGCAAGACGTTGTATCATTCGTTGAAAAAGATATTTTTGATGAGATCTTCTCAATGTCTTATGGGATCGATAATGCTTATGTTTATCGTTCTGTTAGCGATTATGCTGAAAAGACGAGAAACAAGACCTTCTATTCTGCGGGTTTGGCGACGTTTCTTGAAACAACCGCACGTACGTTTGCGGACCAACTCCCAACGGCTCAAAAAGCGGGTTCAGACGGAATTTCGATCTTTTCTCTTATGTCGATACACCCCGAGCGATATCAACCGCAAATCGAAAAAGGTGCGTTCAGAGAGCATGCCGTTCAAAACTATCTGCTTTCGAAAACGGTTATCGAACAAACAAAGTTCATCTGCGAAAGAATTGAAAACATTCGTTTCATATCCGAGAATATTACCGATTGTTTATGTTCTGCCGTTTTCGACGGTTGTGAAAAATTAAAAACTTTTTCCGAATCATTCGAAATCAATAACGCCGATTACCGAGAAAAAGTCGACTTTTGCGTTACTGTTAATAAAATGATTTCCGAGATTATTGCTGAGATTAATTCTTCGATGTTTGCATCTGACGAAAGAGATATTGTTCTTTCGGATTTTTCGGATTTGCAATATAAGATTAATCTCACAAAGCAACGTCTTGAAAAAAGAATATAATTAAAAAAGAACCGTTTTTACGGTTCTTTTTTATCATTCTATTTTATGATTTTTTTCAGAAGCTCTTTGTTCGCGAATAAAAGATATTCACGGTCTTTTCGTGAAATAAACGATAGTTCAATATCGTTAATCACTGCGTAGAGTTCGAAATACGAATTAATGTCATATTCCTTTTGTGCACAGATAAAACCATTAACAACCAAAACAGCTTGACCTTGATCGATATGAATTTTAATGTCAAAATCATTAATTGCAGCGTTAATAATAGGTTCGTTGCCGTTATTTTGATAACGTAGAGTTATTTCTTCGTAATCACTTTCGGTTTCGGGTTCTTGGGCAACGGCTTTTTTATCAATAGGAGTTTTCTTGTTAAAGATTACCGCCGAATAGAGCATATATAGGGTGAATACATGAAGCAATATATCGAAAACGGTCAATAAATTGATTTGTGTAAGAATGAACGTTGTTGCAACAAGAAAAACTGTGTCAAATACGAAAATTACAAAACCAATAAAGAGAAACCTCGGATTCTTTTTCGAGAGCAAATAGCACATAAAATACACGCCTAAAACGATCGCGGAAAGCAAAATTCCAACACGGCAAAAAGATTCGTCACCGCTTTGATTGGCAACTGCTTTTGAAAACACAGCTGAATACGTCGACAAAGATGACGAAAAGGGGATTTTAATAATGCCTTGTGACAGAACGAAATATGCGTTTATGATAGACAAAAATATCATAAACAATATGTTATATCTCGCTCTGTTAATTGCAAAATTAGGATTGTTTTTTCTTTTCATAATTTACCTACTTTGGCTATAAAAAAATATTGAAAAATATCTATTTTTTGTGCTTTTATGCTTGACAACAGGCATTACTTGTGATATAATAACGTTCGTTGTCGGAAAGACATATCTGGGTGTGGCGCAGTTTGGGAGCGCGCTACCTTGGGGTGGTAGAGGCCGCAGGTTCAAGTCCTGTCACTCAGACCAAATCGAGTGTTCGAAAGAGCACTCGATTTTTGTTTTTTAGACGTTTTCGTCATTAGCTTCAATATAAAAGCTTACAGGACGGAATCCGTCATTGCAAGAAATCATTGCGGATTTTTTGTTCTTCATCCATCCGTCATATAAACCCTCAGCACCATGCGAAAGCGCCATAACGAAGGGCGATATGGTTTCCCAAGCACTCAAACAAAAGCCTTCGGGGCGTTTCCAACCGTCTGCAATAAATATTTGACCTTCTATCATATCGCAAGGGTGCTCAAGCGGATTTTCATAAAGTTCAATTAAGTCGTCGTATCTCGCCGTTTTCATGACGGTGATTTTTATTTTCTTCACTTTAAAAACTCACTTTTTGTTTTTGATTTTTCGTTTTATTTGTGCGAACAAACGAGCACAAATATATGTAGATAAATATATCAAAATAGAACATAAAATTTTTTTCGATGAAATAAAGAAGAATACAAAAATCAAAAAGCAAGGGAGTGAAAGCGATTTTATCGTGTATATATGCTTTCTGATGCTTTTCAAAGCATTGTAATCAATTTCATTCAAGGAATATGTGGTGTTATTCTGCTCCTCGTCGCTATCGATATTTTTTATATTCTGCTTCAAAAGACATATTTCGATTATAGTAATAATAAACAACGCAAGAGGGACTGTAGAAGCTGGAAATAAGAGCAGATGCGGATGGAAAACAATCGCAGAAACGATAACGCAAATAATTGATAAACAAATATAAATAATCATATCATTACCCTTGAAAAATTAATAGGGAAGTACACCGAAAAAGTGGTCGAGCATCTTCTTTATGTCGCGACTGTCGGAAGCCAATTTGCGTTCAAAAACTTTGCCGTCTTCGATCATCATAATTGTCGGAATATCAAAAACTTCCATATCGTGAAATATATCCGGCACATAGTCATAATCGACTTTTCCGAATTTTACTTTTTTGTCGTATTCCTCGCCAAGACGGTCTAAAGAATCGAAAAGCTTTCTGCTTTTATTATCCCAAACCGCGCCGAAAACCAAGAGCACGGGAATCTCTGATTTCATAACCGCGCTGTCGAATGCAAGAAGATTGATTCTTAATGGCTTCATAAACGAAACTCCAATTGAATAGTACATTCTTGATTATATTAAATATCATCAAATTAATCAAGTGTTTTAATAATAAAAAAAGAAGACGGTTTTTCCGTCTTCTTTATTTTATGAAAGATATTAGCCGTTAACGAGCTTGTTGATTTCTGCAGCGAAATCGTCTTCTTTCTTTTCGATGCCTTCGCCTCTTTCGTATTTAACGAAAGATACGATCTTGATGTTGCCGCCGAGTTCTTTAGCAACCTTTTCTGCATATTTGCCAACGGTGAGGTCTTCATCCTTAACGTATGCCTGATCAACGAGGCAGTTGTTGTCATAGAACTTGCTGATTCTACCAACAACCATCTTTTCTTTAACAGCGTCGGGCTTGCTTGCAAGCTTTTCGTCGTTTTCGATCTGGGAAAGGAGAATTGCCTTTTCGTTTTCAATAACAGAAGCGGGAACGCTGTCTCTGTCAACATAAGAGGGGCTCATTGCAGCGATCTGCATACATACGTTCTTTGCGAATTCAACGAATGCAGGAGAAGCAACGTCGCAGTCGGTGTCAAACTTAGTAACAACGCCTGCGCTGCCGCCACCGTGAATATAGCAACCGGTGGTGCCTTCGATGATATCGAAACGACGGATGCTCATATTTTCACCGATGGTGAAGATCATGTTCTTGAGTTCAGCTTCAACGGTAACGTCGGTGCCGTCGAAGTTAAGAGCGTTAAGAGTAGCGAGATCAGCGGGTTTGTTAGCAACGATGGTTCTGAGAATGCCTTTAACAAATTCCTGGAAAGAAGCGTTCTTAGCAACGAAGTCGGTTTCGGCATTAACTTCGATAATAGCGGTGATGCCATTTTCGGAGAGAACGTCTACAACGCCTTCAGCAGCAACTCTGTCTGCCTTTTTAGCAGCAACAGAGAGACCCTTTTCACGAAGATATTTGATAGCTTCGACAAAGTTACCTTCGGTTTCAACGAGTGCTTTTTTGCATTCCATCATACCGCAACCGGTCTTTTTACGGAGCTCCATTACGTCTTTTGCAGAAATATTAGCCATTTTAAATTCTCCTAACTAAATTTCAATAATTATTCAGCGTCAGCTACGGTTTCTTCAACAGCTTC
>JAZOSQ010000025.1:0-43668 GCA_045657245.1 Eubacteriales bacterium
GAAAGCATCGGGCGAAGGCTTGAAGTATAAATGGTACTACAAGGACAAGGGTGCAAGCAAGTTCAAACTTACAACCTCCTTCACAGGCAACAGCTATTCTGTAACAATGACAAACGCACGCGCAGGACGTCAGGTTTATTGTGTAATTACCGATAAATATGGTAATACCGTAAAGACTAACACTGTTACATTGAATAAGAAATAAAAATTATTTCCCAAGAAGTCTAACGACTTCTCGGGGACCCCAATAATCTACCCCAATAAAAACAAAAAGGCATCAATCGATGCCTTTTTTGTATTGAAAGTTTTTGAGGTTTAAGGAGCTTTTTTCAAAAAGTCCCTTAATAAAAACATCTTAAAGAGAAGCGATAGATGCTCTCAATTTTTCTGCAAGTTCTTGGAACTTAACGAGCTTTTCTTTTTCCGCGTTAACGACCTTTTCGGGCGCTTTATTAACAAATTCTGCGTTCGAAAGTTTGCCTTCGGCACGTTTTATCTCGTTTTCTGCGTTTGCAAGTTCTTTGGAAAGTCTTTCTCTTTCTGCATCTAGGTCTACGATATCAGCGAGAGGAAGGAAGATTTCGCAAGCGTTTGTAACGATACGAACGGTGCCTTCGTCTTCGCAGGAATCAACAACGGATATACCCGATGCCGAAGCAAGACGAACAAAATAGGGTTCTTTATCGGCAAAAAGCTCTTTTTCCGCGGTCGCGATAATAACGTTTGCCTTTCTGGAAGGAGGAACGTTCATTTCGGAACGGCGGTTGCGGATCGCACGGATAGCAGTGAGCATAATTTCCATATTGCGTTCTGCGCTCGGGAAGTTAAGTTCTTCCTTGACCGAAGGATAGTCGGAAATCATAATGCTTTCGCCGTTGTGGGGGAGAGATTGCCAGATTTCTTCGGTGATGAAGGGCATAAACGGATGGAGAAGCTTTAAGGTGTTCGAAAGAACATATGTGAGGGTTGCCTGTGCCGCGAGGTTGGTTTCGGTTCCTTTTTCGGAAAGACGGGGCTTAACAAGTTCGATATACCAGTCACAGAAAACGTCCCAGATGAAATCGTAAAGCTTCGAAACAGCGATACCGAGTTCGTATCTGTCGATGTTATCTCTAACTTCGCCAACCAAACGGTTGTAAAGCGAGAGAACCCATTTATCTTCTTCCGCAAGCTTGGTTGTGTCGATGTTGTCGGTATCACAATCGCAATCGAGATTCATCATAACGAATCTTGCCGCGTTCCAAATCTTGTTTGCGAAGTTACGGGAAGCTTCGAAGCGTTCGTCGGAGATACGCATATCGTTTCCGGGGCTGTTGCCCGTCGCAAGAGTGAAGCGGAGCGCGTCTGCGCCGTAGTTCTTGATAACTTCAAGCGGGACGATACCGTTACCGAGCGATTTCGACATTTTTCTGCCGAGCGCATCACGAACAAGACCGTGAATGAATACGTCGGAGAAGGGCTTCTTGCCTGTGTGTGCAAGACCCGAGAATATCATTCTCGAAACCCAGAACGTGATTATATCATAACCCGTAACGAGTGTGTCGGTCGGATAGAATCTCTTGAGAAGCTCTGCGTCTTCATCGGGCCAACCCATTGTCGAGAAGGGCCAGAGCGCAGAGGAGAACCAAGTGTCGAGAGTGTCGGGGTCTTGGCGCATTTCTTTACCGCACTTGGGACAAACCGCGGTATCGTCTTTTGTAACAACGATTTCGCCGCAATCGTCACAATAGAAAGCAGGGATTCTGTGACCCCACCAAAGCTGACGGGAGATACACCAGTCACGGATGTTTTCCATCCAGTGGAGATAGTTCTTCGAGAATCTGTCGGGTACGAAACGAACTTCACCGCTCTTAACTGCTTCAATAGCAGGTTCAGCGAGGGGCTTCATCGAAACGAACCACTGGAGCGATGCTCTGGGCTCGATTGTAGTACCGCAACGGTAGCAGGTGCCGACGTTATGCTTGATATCTTCAACACGAACGAGGAAACCGCCTTCTTCGAGGTCTTTAACGATAGCTTTACGAGCTTCGTATCTATCCATACCTGCATATTTGGGATAGTTTTCGGTAACCTTCGCATCGTCGGTGAGCATATTTTCAAGGGGAAGGTTATGGCGCATACCAACTTCAAAGTCGTTGGGGTCGTGCGCGGGAGTAATCTTAACAACACCCGTACCGAAGTCCATTTCAACATAATCGTCGGCAACAACGGGAATCTCTCTGCCAACGAGAGGAAGAATGAGGGTCTTGCCGACGAGATGTGCATATCTTTCGTCCTTGGGGTTGACCGCAACTGCAGTATCGCCGAGCAATGTTTCGGGACGTGTTGTTGCAAGATAAACGAATTCGTCGCTGTCCTTAACGGGATAGCGGAGGTGCCAGAAATGGCCGTCCATATCCTTATATTCAACTTCCGCGTCGGAAATCGAAGTACAGCAATGAGGACACCAGTTGATAATTCTTGTGCCTCTGTAAATAAGTCCTTTATTGTAAAGGTTTACAAATACTTCTTTAACTGCATCGGAGCAACCGTCGTCGAGAGTGAAACGGCGTTTCGACCAGTCGCAAGAAGAACCAAGCTTCTTGAGCTGTTCGCAGATCCTTCCGCCATAGGTATCGTTCCATTCCCAAGCACGTTTGAGAAAACCTTCGCGTCCGAGGTCTTCTTTCGTGATACCTTCTTTTCTCATCGCTTCAACGATTTTCGCTTCGGTAGCGATAGAAGCATGGTCGGTACCGGGAAGCCAAAGCGTTTCGAAACCGCACATTCTCTTGTAACGAACGAGAATGTCCTGCAAGGTGTTGTCGAGCGCGTGGCCCATATGGAGCTGACCCGTGATGTTGGGAGGGGGCATAACTATCGAGAAGGATTCCGCTTCGCTATTGCCCGAAGGAGCAAAATAGCCCTTCGCGTCCCATTCGTTATAAAGCCGTTCTTCGAATTCGGCGGGGTTATATTTCTTTTCAAGTTCTTTTCTCATAATGTCCTCGATTATTTCTTAAGGATATTCATAACAAGTCCGGTTTTGAGCTTCGGATAGAAATAGGTGCTCTTCTGGGGCATCTTGTCGCCTGCGAGCGCAACTGCCTTGATCTGCGAAACCTTCGTTGCGTTGATAAGGAATGCAGCGTCAGCAGAACCGTTCTTGACAGATTCGATTGCATCGTCAAGCGAACGGGTGTAGCGAAGGTTGACCTGATTTGCCATGTTTTCTTTATCAATGCCGAGAGCATTTTCGAGAACGAAGGAATGGAGGATACTAACGTCAAGGTCGCTGTATGCTTCGCTTCTGTTGTCGATAATGCGCTGTTTTTCGGGCTTGAAGGTCATAAGAAGGAAATCGTCGCCGCCGTTGTAGAGAGCATAGGTCTTTCCGTCTTCGCCGTCAGCAAGAGCTTTGTTGAGCTCGGAAAGGGGACGAACGCACATATCGAAATCGTCGGCACACTTGTCGATGATTTCCTGTTTGTCTACCTTGCGGTCCACGATAAGACGGTGGGTCGGGAATACGACGAGGCCCTTATCGTCCATATCAACGAGAGTCATCATAATATGGTCGTAATCTGCGCCGTCGGGAGTGCTTTCGCTCTGCTTTTTGAAGTTGAGCGCGGTTTCATATCTGTGGTGACCGTCGGCAATGAAAAGCTGTTTGTCTGCAAGTGCATTTACGATTGCGTTAACACCTTCTTCGGAATCGATCTTCCAGAGAGAGTGAGTGACTTCTTCATCGTCGGTGAAGCGGTGAATGGGAGTTTCTGCGGTCTTCTTTGCAATTTCCGATTCGATAGTACCGCTTTCGTCGGAATAGAGAGAATAGATCGACGAGAAGTTGCAACCCGTACCCTTCATAAGATTAAGACGGTCCTGTTTTGCCTTTGTGAGCGTTTCCTCGTGAGGAAGCACGATTCTTTCGGAAAATTCGCAAAGCTTAACAAGACAGATGATGCCTGTGAGGCAATAATCCTTGCCGTTTACTGCGAATTCTTCGCGGTAAACATAGATGCCGCCTTTTTCTTCACGTTCGAGAATTCTGTCGTTGAGCCAAGCATTGAGGGTTTTACCTGCTTCTGCATATCTGTCTTCGCCCAAAGGGAGTTCAAGACGGACGACGTTATATTCGTTCTTTGCGACGAGTGCTTCTCTTTCTGCGGGAGCGATTATGTCGTAAGGGGGACAAACACAATCCGCGATATTACCTGCTTTTTCGGTGAAGCGTAACGCTTTGATAGGTTTTATGACTGCCATAAAATGATTCTCCTGATATATGTAATAATTTTTATAACTTCTTTAATTTCGCAAAACTGCCCATAAGCCGTTTTGTCATTCCGTTTACAAACTCGATTTCATAGAGTATATCTCCGCCCATACTCGTTGCGGAAATAATTTCACCCTCGCCGAATATCGAATGGGAAACTCTGTCGCCCGAATCGAATTTTTCACAACAGGGCTTCGGCTCCGAAGATGCTCGAATGTTTTCGAGGAAGTTGTTTCTGCTTTCCGAATATCTCGAGGAATATGCCCCGACGGGTGCGGCGGTGTGACCGCTGCTGTCACGGACGACCTCTCTTTCACAAGCATCCGAAGGAATCTCGTTGCCGAATCTCGAAATTTGACGTGTTTCGGTTCTGCCGTAAAGCATTCTTGACGAGGTGTTGAGAAGATAAAGCTCTTTCTTTGCTCTTGTTACGGCAACATAAGCGAGTCGACGTTCTTCTTCAAGTCCTCTGTCGCCTTCGGTGACCGATTGTGAACTCGGGAACAGACCTTCTTCGAATCCGGGAATGAAAACGGTCGGGAATTCAAGTCCTTTTGCCGAATGTACCGTCATAAGAACAACAGCATCCGTACCTTCTTCATAATTATCAAGGTCGCTGACAAGCGAAAGTTCGTTTAAGAACTCCGCAAGAGTCGCTTCTTCCGCTGTTTCTTCAAAAAGCGATGCCGAAGAAACAAGTTCGAGAACGTTGTCTTCTCTGTCCTTGCCGTCGTCTTCCTCGGCAAGCATAACACGGTATCCTGTTTCTTCGATGACTTTCGAAACGATGTCCGCGGGAGAGTTTTCCTTCGCAAACTCGCGCAACCCGTTAATAAGCTCTGCAAACCGCAAGAGTTTTGAGGACGCACGTTTAAGTTCGGGATATCTGTCGGCATTCTCGATTATCGAGAACATCGAAGTTTCGTAATCAAGCGCGATCTCGGCGATTTTTTCAACAGTCGTGTCGCCGATCGCACGTTTCGGAACGTTTATAATACGGCGCAATCTGACGGTGTCGTCGGGATTGACGATAACCGAAAGATAGGCGAGTATATCTTTGATTTCTCGGCGTTCATAAAACCTTATACCGCCGAATATCTTATAAGGGATCTTCTTTTTGACGAACATCGTTTCGAGCGAGTTCGAAAGCGCGTTCACGCGGTATAAAACCGCAAAATCGGAATATTTTGAGCCGGACTCGACCTTTTTCTTGATCGTATCACATATAAACGATGCTTCTTCCGCTTGGGTGAAAAGCCGTTTTATATGAACCTTTTCACCGTCGCCTGCGTCGGTCCAAAGCTCTTTGCCTTTTCTGCCGACGTTGTTTTCGATAATGCCGTTTGCGGCTTTAAGAATGTTGCCCGTCGAACGATAGTTTTGTTCAAGCCGTATGACCTTCGAGCCGTTGTACTCACGCTCGAAGCCGAGAATGTTATCGACGGTCGCGCCTCGGAAGGAATAAATCGATTGGTCGTCGTCACCGACAACACAAACGTTTTTCTTCGTTCCCGAGAGCATAGCGATGAGTTGGCTTTGGGAAGGGTTCGTATCCTGATATTCGTCAACGAGGATATATTCAAACTGCTCTCTGTATCTTTCGAGAACGTCGGGGTTCGATTCGAAAAGACGGTTCGTGAGCATTATTATATCGTCAAAATCGAGCGCATTTGCCGACTTAAGACGGGATTGATATCTTTTATATACCTCCGCGGTCTTGACAAGACGCATATCTCTTGCTGCATCCGCCGCTTCATCTTCGGGCGTGCGGTCGTTTTCCTTCGCCTTCGAGATCGCATTCATCAACATTCTCGGGGGAAGTGTGCTTTCGGGGATATTAAGCTCTTTCAAGATTTCGGTTATGAGCTTTTTAGAATCGTCGGTATCGTATATAACGAAGTTGCTGTTATAACCGATTCGGTCGATATATCTGCGAAGTATACGAACACATATCGAGTGGAACGTACCTGCCCAAATATCGTTCGCAGATTCGCCGAGCACGTTCAACAAGCGTTCCTTAAATTCCTTCGCCGCTTTGTTTGTGAAGGTAATGCAAAGCACTTTATAAGGAAAAGCGGGTTTAACGGCACATTTGCGAAGAACATCCTTGATTTCGTTCTTGCTGCCGAGCTTGAGCGCGTTTTCCATAAGAGGAAGAAGCGTTTCGGCGTTTTCGGGGATATCCTTATCGGTCGCAGAAGAACCGAAAAGAACGATATTCGCAATACGGTTTACTATAACCGTCGTTTTTCCGCTTCCTGCACCTGCAAGAACGAGGAGAGGGCCTTCTGTATGGTAGACCGCTTCACGCTGACAGGAGTTAAGAAACGAGAAATATGAATCGAAAAGTTTCAATTTCGTTTCAAAAAAAACGTTGCTGTTTGCCATAAAGCTACCTCCATACACATAGATAGAATATTATATCACAAAGCAACCGAAAAAATCAAGCATTCCGCCAACAAAAACTACATAAAAATATATACACCGAATATATATCGAACTTAACTCCGATTTACACAAAAATTTTTGTCGACCGAAGAAAAATTTAATCAAAAAAACAAAAAACCTATAATTTCCTATTGCAATTTGCTGTAGGTTCGTTTATAATGGTGATACCAAGATAGGGCCTTGTGCCCAAAATAATTTTTCGATAAGGAGAAATACTAAAATGAAGAAAATTCTTGCGTTTCTTCTCGTAGCAACGATGCTTTGTGCATTGTTTGTTTTGCCCTCTTCCGCGGCTGATAACAAGAACTATGAAGTTAGCTTCAAGTACATCAAGACCGCTCCGAAGATTGACGGTGTCGTTAAGACAAGCGAATACGGCTCCGCACTTCCTTTCCACACTTATTCCACCAGCAAAACCCAGTTCAAAGACAAGGAACACAACAAACTTGTCGGCCAGTGGGACGTAGATTTCTATGTTGCATGGGATAAGAACAATCTTTACATGGCATGGGTAGTTGAATCCGAAAAGCACGGTGCACTTCCCAACGCACAGTTCAAAGCCGAACCCGCAAATGCAGGTGAACCTATCGAAGGAACCAAGATTAGCGATGACCCCGATGCTGCTGCACAGCACATGTGGACCTATTCTCACGTTTCCTTCATCATCACTCCCGGTGCTCCTAACCAGGGTACTGACTATTCCGCAAACTACCTCGAAGTTGGTTTCTGTCAAGACGTTACCGGTTCTACTCAGAGAGCAATCTGGAAGGTTCCGAACAGCATGCAGTTGACTGACGTTAACCTCAACGACTGGTCTGCAGTTGCTAAGAGAGACGATGCTAAGAAGACCACCACTTACGAAATCGCAATTCCTTGGAAATATGCGGGCGTTAACTCGGTTGGTAACAAACAGCAATTCGGTCTTGCTTACGCTGTAGGTGCTCAGGAATACTACTTCAAAGACAACCGTGCTGAAATGGCAATGATCGAATGGCAGGATGCTATTCTTACAACCAAGTTCCCCAACAGATGTGCAATCGTAACTCTTACCGGCGCACCTGACAACTCTGTAAACACAATCCACAAGGAACTCAAAGCTGGTACTATTCCCTCTGCTGCGAAGGGCAAGCCTCAGATTGGTATCTCTAACATCAACGAAGGTATCGTAGCTGGTAACGAAGCAACTCTTATCACCAATCCTTCCATGAAGTTGGATTCTCTCACTTGGGCATACTCTGCACTTCTTAAGAAGACTTCCAAAGCAGGCGTTTATGAACTCGTAGACGCTGTTATGGGTATGGGTGAACCTATTAAATTCAACGAAAAATTCGAAAAGGGCATGCTCCTTATCGGTGTTCATGCTGCAGAAACCGACTCCAACAGAGCTTGGTATAACAACCTTGCAAGCCTTACTCGTGGCAGCAAGCTCGGTCTCTTCGGTGTAGACCTTACCAAGAACGAACGTACCTATAGCAACGCTATGCTTTACGTTATCGAAGTCGCAAAGGAAGAAGCTCCTAGCGGCTCTGGTTCCGGTTCTTCCGGTTCTGGTTCCGGTTCCGGCAGCTCGTCCTCCAAGGATCCTGCACAGGAAAACTCCACCACTTCTGCTGACGTTTCTGACGTATCCGGCGACGTTTCTGAAGGTTCTACCGATGTTTCTGAAGATTTCAGCAACACCTTCGAAAGCGAAGATGAATCTTCTGTAGCTGCTTCCGAAGCTCCCGAAACTTCCGCAAACACCGACAATGCCAAGAACGATGACAATAAAGACGACGACAACGGCGCTCTCATCTGGATCATCCTCGGCGCAGTAGTTGTTATCGGCGGCGGCGCAGGCGCATTCTTCTTCCTCAAGAAGAAAAAGGCATAATTGATTAATAATCAATAGCATAACGAGGTCACTTCAAGTGACCTCGTTTTTTGTCGGGGTAAAGCAGGGGTCCCCGAGAAGTCGTTAGACTTCATGTGAGCAGAGAATTTCGACAAAAAGAGAAGATTCACACCTGGTGAATCTTCTTTCTGTTTAAGCGTTATTCGGTTTGCTGTTCGTTATTGCTGTTTTGGAGCTTCACGAACGGCTCTTTTTTTCTTTGTATGAAGATTAGGACGATTGCAAAGAACGATACAACTATTGCGGCGATGACTATTGCCACGATTATCTTGTTTTCGTTATTGTTTTCATCGACATCTTCAATTGCGCTTTCGTCGGGGAGAATCGTAACCGTCAATATATAGGTTAGAATTTCACCATCGGGCGCACCGATAACAATGGGGATTCTCGTTATTGATTCTTTTAATGTTGTATCACCAATAATGACCTTTGCGGTGCCATTTTGTGCGACAGCATAAACGTTAACCTTTTTTGTACCGAAGGGGACGGATATGGAATAGTTCAAAATATCGGGATTGAACATGGGAGTCAATCGGAATCCTTCGATTTCGAGTTTTGAAAGGTGACAGTTCGAGTCGAAACGCGGTGCCTTATCTCGCTTAACCTCGATGGAATAGGTTTGGGTTTCAGCATTTTCATCGGTGTGGGTGATGTATATCGTTGTCTTTGTTCCGTCGGGAACGATAAGCGATGAAATTGAAACAGAATCGGTTTCGGGCTTTGTGACAAAGATGTCGGCAATAGCGGAATTATACGGAATCGTAACTTTGTATTGGTGGAGTGAAGGGTCAAACTCGAAGGAATACGCATTGAAAAATTCAATCTTGAAATCTCCGATGCTTTGTTCCGAAAGAATGATATCTGTCGGTTTATAGACAATCTTTTCACACCGATTCGTGAACACAGCTGTGATGTCTTCGGAAAAAATCTTTGTGCTTTCGACACCGCTTGAGTTAACGCGGAACCTCAAATTCACAATCGCGGTGAACGCTTCTTTTATCTCTGCACCGTTGTTATCGTATGCATAGAAATAGAGATTGTTCTCGAAATCGCGAACTTCTGCTTTCCAACCTATGGTTTGAGCGTTTACAAATTCGAGGCCGTTGCCATATCCCAAAACACCCGAAATTGCACGAAGGTTCTTGCAACTTTCAAGACAGAGCACAACGTCAATATAGTCGCCGTTGTGAACTTTGGAAATCGTCTGTCCGTACGCTTTGCAGAAAAGGTTAAGACTTGGAGTTCCGACGTTCGATTCGGTCTTTTTGAGTATGATATTTTTGAGTGCACGGTAGTCATTGTCACCCAAATTTCCGTTTCCGTTAATGTCGGAAGCGGAAAGCGCTTCCGACGAAAAATCTTTTCCGCGAAGCACTTGTTCTATAAGATAGAGGTCATATGCTGTGATGAATGCATCTCCGTCAATATCACCGACGAGCACACATTTAAGCTCGTTACTGACAATTCCGTTTTTGACCAGTCGTACGATTGCACCCGTGCCGACGTTTCCAATGATCTCTTCGCCATTTTCCCTGATAATCTGAATGTTTTCGGAGAGATTAAGGCTATTTTTGAGGCTTTCGGCTGTTGTGTTAGGGGAAAGGCCTAGAAGCAATCCGTTGTCACGGTCGACATATAAATTGCTGTCATTTTTCGGGGTGATAAGTGTATTAACCACGGTTATAACACATTCTGCCGTGAAAGTACCATAATCGGTCTTGACTTCTGCAATGACAGTGTATTTTCCGTATTTAAGAGCTTTGATTTTTCCGTTTTGACCAATCTCAATTCCGTCGCTTTCACATTTGAAAGAAACAGGGAGATTGGACGCATTATTAGGAAGATATTTAATCTTAAGCGTAATCGATTCACCAACCGAAAGGGTCCTCGAGGGCGAAACAAATTCTATGCCCGAAATGGCAGTTTGGATTGAGAAGTTGTAACAGATGTTCCTTCCGCAAGGAAGAACGAGCATGAAAATGTGATTTCCAATCTCCGAAACGGTAGAACCGGATTTCAATGATTTTCCGTCAAGATAACCGATACCGTTTTTATAGGTGATTTTTGTCTTTGTGAGAAATACGGCAGAATCAGAAACACCGTCGATTTCGGGATTTGAAACAACCTCCAAACCGTTACCAAAAGAGGATACCGAAATTATCGCTTTTGAAAATGCAACGATCGAGTTATTATTAGTGATGATAATTTGTTCGGGTTCGGCGATGCCAAGATCACCGATATATTGTTTGTTGTTAAGGTCGTAAACTCCGTTTTCGGTAATAACCGTGTTGCCTTTGACGGTCAATACGTTAGAATCGAAGGTTTGTAAAAGTTTAAGTGTTCCGAGAGAATAAACGCTTTTTTCTGCCGAAACAACGGTTGATAGCGAAAAATCATTGCTGTTTATGCTAACGCTTCTGATTTCAACGAAATCAAAACCATAAACATAAAGCTTTTCGTTTTGAAGCGAATAGATGAATTTTCCGTCGGTTGCTATTTTGTCGGATTTAATTTCTGTCGAGGTTGTCTTGGAGCCATCAAGGGGATAAACCTTAAGCGTTCCGTCAATCAAAGCATACGCTTTTTCGTTTCGAATGAACAAGGAACTGCATTTACCGGAAATGTTAAGATAGATACCGTTTTTGAGGTTGTTTTCGTGGGCAATAAAGATTTTGTTTGCCGATTCAAACATCACCGCTATATGTCCGCCCGAAACAATGACTTGCGAAGGAGTGTATTTTAAGGAAACGGGGGATATGGTCGAGAAATCTTTTTCGGAAAATCCGTAAAGTGAGTTTTTGCCCTTGAAAAGAACGAAGACTGTTTCGTTTGACGTTGCCGTGGAGATTGCGGGGGAATAGCTATCGTAGAAAAGATTGTTTCGAAATTCGGTGACGTTTTGCTTCATTCCGAACGCTTTATCGTCCTTTTTAGCCGCACCGAAACGCGCAACACCTGTTGGCCCGTTTTTGATAAAGGTGTAATACGGCTCGACACCGAAAACATACATTGCTTCTTTACCAACGAATATATCTGAAACAAGCGAAGGGAAAACACCTTTTACTTGCGCGGTCGCAATTTCAACA
The DNA here is from genome assembly GCA_045657245.1 of Eubacteriales bacterium. Taxonomy (GTDB): domain Bacteria; phylum Bacillota; class Clostridia; order Oscillospirales; family CAG-382; genus Coliplasma. Next base: position 11,684 of record JAZOSQ010000025.1, read on the forward strand.
ATGTGTGTATCGGCATAGAAAAGACCGCTTTTTATCATAACCGCAGAGTTCGAGGCGGTTTCGAGTACAAGATTTCCGTTTTCGGCATCATAAACACGATTGCCGACGGCAAAATAGCCTTCTGCAAAGCAAATCTTTTTTCCGTAAAGCAAAAAATCGGCATCGAATTCCGTGATGTGTTTGGTCGCCAAATCGATAATTCTTACGTTATTGTCAAAAGAAGGCGATGTTAAACAAAGCTTTCCGTTGTCATAAATCGCTTTTTCGGGGGTGAAACCGAGGTGACAAATAGGTTCGGTTTCGAGTGTTTCGGTATCGATTTTCAAAAGAGAACCGTCCACGGAAACATAAAGTTCTCCTTCGGCATATATATAAAGCTCTGCTCCTTCATAATTGAAGGTTTCCTTTATTGCCGTTTTGCCTTCGAGCGCGATTTTGCGATCGATGACGGTTATTCCATTATCACCGAAAAGAAGAAGATCTGTGTCGTTGAACTCATATCCGTAAACACGTCCGATTTCGAGAAAATGTAAATATTGCTTGGGGTTAGATATATCATAAACCGCAACACCGACGAGCGAATCGTTATAAACGAAGAAGACGTTGTTTTTCTCATCGACAATCGCGCAAGCGTTGCCGTAATCACTTTCGTATACCTTCGCATAGGAAAACTTGATTTCGAAATTATATTTTTTCGAAACGGCATCGTTACCGCTGAAAACTTCAAGTGTATGCTTGCCTTCGGTCATAACGGCAATCTCGCCGTAAACCGCTTTTCCGTCAAGCTCGGCTCTGCCGTCGCCGATTATGTTGATGTTGATAGGGGAAGTATATTTCTCGCCGTTTTTAACACCATAAACCGTCGGGAGCGCGTATTGAACGTAAATTTCTTTTTCTCTGCTTTCGTCGCCGTCGAAGATGACGAAGGTATGTTTGCCCGATGTGGTTATTTTATCGTTCGATTTATACGGAAATCCGTCAAGAGTTGCTGTTCCGCGTTCGAATTCAAAACAAGAATACGTCGAAAACTCTTTGTAATCATAATAGAGAGGATCATAATCCAAACGGAAATTAACGGTTTTACTGTTTTTGCCATTGGTTACGACAAGTGTGTGTTTGCCGTTGGAAATAATCGTTTCACCGTCCTCGATGGGTTCCCCGTCGAGAAGCGCGGTTCCTCGATTGAATCTGATTGTAACTCCGTCGGTATAAACACCGCCGTTCACAACACCTGTTATTATCGGGAGTTTTGCCTTATCCAAAATCTTACGAGCGTCGATGATGCCGTGGCCGAGCGAATTTGTGCGTTTTTGACCACATATATCAACAATGAGAGCAAGAAATTCTTCGTTTTCAAATCTTGCCATTGAGTCTATATAAGAAGTGGCAAGTGCCGCGATTCCGCTTACGAACGCACAAGAATAGCTTGTTCCTGAATCGGTTTTGTATTTCGAAACACCGTTTTCAACATATATTATGGGGACGTTTTCTCCGGGTGCGGCAACGTCAACGGCATCGTTGTATTGCGAGAAACTGCTTTTTTTGCCGTTTTTGTTACAGGACGCAACCGAAATTACACCGTTGTAGGAAGCAGGATAGCATTTTTGGTCGGCATAGGGAAGCTCTCCGCCGTTACCTGCTGCAGCAACAAGAATACAGCCTTTAGAAATTGCGTAATTAATGGCTTCTTGTTCCGCTTGTGAATAAGCGTAACCGCCGATCGACATATTAATGACCTTTGCGCCTGCGTCGGCGGCATAACGAATGCCGTCAATAAGGTCTGAAGAATAGATATCGATTCCGCTTTCGGAGATTCTTATGGGAAGAATTGAAACACCGTTTGCAATACCTGCAAAACCGCGAGAATTGTTTGCCGTTGCGGCAATAAGTCCAATAACGCTCGTTCCGTGGCCCACTGCATCGATGTTGACACCCAAAGATTTTGTTACTGCGTCATAACCTGGGAGTATGTTTGCGTTTTTAAGTTCTTCGTGAGTGCGGTCGACGCCCGTATCGAGAACTGCGACGACAACATTGCTGTTTCCGACGGTGGAATCCCAAGCTGAATAGACCGAAAGTTTTTCATATGCGGAAACTTTGATCGGATCGTTCGTGGTGGCAAGCGTTTTTCTTAAAGAATCGGGTTCGTAATATTCAAATAAATCTTCAAAATTCGTGAAAAATTCTTTGTTTGCCAAAACCGAATAAAGTCGGTCAGCACTTTCGGAAACCTTTTTGTTTGGGACATTTTCGAGAATGGATTCGATATCGTCCTTTTCGATATTCGCTTTGAATTTCACGATAAATCTTCCCGAATTTTCAGAAAACTCGGCGTTATCTTCAAACGCTTCCGATATATGAACAGCAAAAACACTCCCTGCTGTAAGAACAACGGGGAGTATCATCAAAACTGTTATAATTAGAGCGAGGAAGCGTTTTTTCATTTATCGAGAGTCTTCGTTTCTGCCGTCAAAACGGCGGTATATTGATTGCATTTCGTCGGTTTGGACGGTATGTGTTGAATCGGTATAAATGTATAGATTGTTTTCGTATATAAGACCTTCTCCACCGTCCTTTCTGCCTTCAATCAGAACGAGGGAAGGTTTTTTGTCATAGGAAGGGAAAACGGCACGAAGTCGTTTCGGCTCGATACCGTTGTTTTTCATAGAACAGATCAAATTCGAAAGTCGGTCGGGACGGTAAACGGCAAAAAAACTTCCTCCGCTTTTCAAAGCCCAAGAAGCCGTCTTGCAAAAGAGAGCAATCCCACCCGAAATCTCGCGTCTTGCAATAGCGAGAGGTAGAGATTCGTTGCTTTTGCCACAATCGGAACGCATATATGGTGGATTCGTTATAACGTAATCGATGCTTCCGCTTTCGAAAATCTCTTTATATCTTTCGGCATTATCACAAATAATTTGAAAACGGTTGGAAAAACCGTTATCAACCGAGTTTTGACGTGCAACCTCGGCATATTCTTTCTGAAGTTCCAAGCCTGTAAAGTTACATTTACAACCCGACGCAAGCATAAGAAGGGGGATAACCCCCGAACCGGTTCCGAGGTCGGCAACCGTCCCTTTTTTGCAACCGTTAAGAGCAAAATCGGCAAGAAGAAGCGCATCGGTGCCGAAGCGAATACCGCCCTTCGGTTCTTTAAGCTTTATATCGGCGTTGATTTTCGTGTTGAAACCGTCAAACATAGATAACACCTGAAAATTTAATAGATAAAAACAATAATGCGTCCACAATTTGTGGACGCATTAAGGTTTAGCCCAAAAAATTACGCCTGAGGAGCGTCTACGGGGCAAACGCCTGCACATGCGCCGCAGTCGAGACAGAGTTCGGAATCGATAACGTATTTGCCGTCGTCAGCAACGGAAATAGCGCTTACGGGACATTCGGATTCGCAAGTACCGCAACCGATGCAAGCATCGCTGTTAATAGTATAAGCCATTACAATTACCTCCAAATATGTATTATTGATTAAAATATATCACAAAAAAATTTTAATTTCAATAGGAAATTCACTGAAAAACAAAGATTTTTTCGCTATTTAACAAAAAGTTTTTTCCAATGCGGATTTAAGGTCGGCAAGAATGTCATTTATGTCCTCGATGCCGACAGAAATTCGAATCAAACCTGCATCAATTCCTGCCTTGACGAGCATTTCGTCGCTCAACTGACGGTGAGTCGAGCTTGCAGGGTGAAGTACGCAAGAATGAACCGTTGCAACGTGAACCGCATTCTTGAAAAGCGAAAGCGAGTTCATAAACTTAACCGCGGTTTCTCTGCCGCCCTTGATACAGAACGAAACGACACCGCTTTGTCCCTTGGGGAGATATTTTTTCGCGAGGTTGTTATATTTGTCGCCTTCAAGTCCCGAATAGTTGACGTATTCGGCGTAACCGCTGTCTTTCAAAAACTTTGCGACGGTGAGTGCGTTTTCGCAATGTCTTGCAAGACGAACGTCGAGGGTTTGCATACCCAAATCGAGAAGGAATCCTGCCTGCGCGGTGGGGTAAACACCAAGGTCGCGAACAAGTTGGACTCGCATTTTGGTTATATAAGCAAGCTTGCCGAAGGATTCGGTATAAATAAGACCGTGATAGGAATCGTCGGGAGTGCAAAGACCTGGGAATTTATCATTTTGTGCCCAATCAAAATTACCGCTGTCAACAACACAACCGCCAAGCTGTACTGCGTGTCCGTCCATATATTTCGAGGTGGAAAGAACAACGATATCTGCGCCGAAGTCGATAGGTCTGCAGAGAACACCTGTTGCGAAGGTGTTATCAACGATAAGCGGAATACCCGCTTCGTGAGCGACTTTTGCAATTCTTTCGATATCAAAAACCGAATGGGCCGGGTTTGCGATAGTTTCACCGAAGATGAGCTTTGTGTTCGGTTTTATGAGCTTTTTAAGTTCTTCATTGGAAATATCTTGGTCGAAGAAGGTGCAATCGATACCGAAACGCTTCAAGGTTACGGAGAAAAGGTTTGTTGTACCACCGTAAATTTTCGAGGAAACAAGAATTTCGTCGCCTGCAGAAGCGATATTGGTAACGGCAAGGAAGGAAGCTGCCTGACCGGAGTTTGTACAAAGTGCAGCAACACCGCCTTCAAGGTCTGCAATCTTCTTTTCGACGCAATCGACCGTCGGATTGGAAATACGGGAATACATATGTCCGTCGGCAGTGAGGTCGAAGAGCTTTCCGATTTCGGAAGGTGAGCTGTAAGCATAAGTTGTGCTTTGATATATCGGGAGCGCCATAGGCGCACCGTTTTCGGGCTTATATCCCGAATGAATACATTTTGTGGCGGGGGAATAGTTCTTTTCCATTTTTGTCAACCTGTTTTTGAAATTTATTTGTCGGCTTCGCCTTTATCAAGCTTTCTGAGAAGATTTACAGCGTCAACCCAGTTGTTCGGGTAGATGTTTTCATGACGTTGGAAATCGTCATACGAAAAGATGGTTTCGAGATGTTCGGTAGCTTGATCGGCGGTGAGATTTGTTTCGCAAGCGGAGATGAGCTTTGTCATCGAGCTTACGTTTTTAAGCGAGGATTCGCTTTTGAAAAATTGATCGACCAATTGACCGAATATATATGCATAAACCGAATTGTAATCTCCGTCGGCGCTTTGATCTCCGTGAGGATTATATTCGAGAAGCCATTCAAGATAGGTTTTGCCGTGAACCGATTTGTTGAGATTGATTTTGCCTGTTAGATTAAAATAGTAATCCGACGGCTTGGATTCGCCGTCAGGGAAAATCACGCCTTCGTATTCGGGATTCATAATGGATATCGGTTCTTTGGTTATGGTTTCGGCAATCTTATCAACGTCGATTGTGGGATTGCCGATGAGTTTCGAAAGGGTTTTGATTGAATTCTTATCGAAACAAAGAGCATATTTCGTTTCGATGCCCGTCATGGTGCTGACAAGTTGGCATATCGAATCGGAAGAAATCATCGCGAAAAGGTCGCCAACGGGAACCGCAACGCCAACATCGTTCGTAACCCTTGTTGTTTTGGGGATTTGGCATTTGATGAATTGTTTCGTTTTGCCGTTTGCATCGATGAATATAGTTTCGAGTGCGCGGTTTTCGGAATCGACACAGAACATAACCGCGGTGAAAATGTCACCGTCTTCGTCATATTCAACGTCGGAAACTTCGGGAAGAGAAGTTTCATCATCCGATGTGTCCGAAACAGTGTTTCCGGAAACGTCGTTGTTGGCATTAGAATCGGGCAAAGCCACGATTTCGGAAAGCCAAGGTGAGATTACGTTAAGACCGATGAGAAGAAATACGGTCAAACTTATAGCAAAAGTAATTAGAAAGTTTTTGAGTGCGGAAGACAAGCTCTCATCTCCTTGAAATCATATTGAAATTTATATTCAAACAATTATACACCATATATTAAGGTTTGTCAATCAAATTATACCGCTTGACAATTGAGGATTATATGGTTATAATATAGAAGTTAATATAGGCGGAGTATATCTTCCGCCAAGAACAAGAAAGGACAGATTCTTATGAAAAAGCTTTTAGTTTGCCTTCTCGCTTTGCTCATGGTTGTTCCCTTTATGGTCGCATGTAGTGGCGATGGCGATGACCAGAGCCAGGCAGGTTCCGGAAGTGGCAACGCTACGTTGACCACAGAGGTTGTTGACCTTGGTGGCAGAGAAATCAACGTTCTTTGTTGGGACTTCGGCACCGGGAACAAATCGATCAAGGGTTACACCGGCGAAATTATGTTCGACGAAGACAGCTCTAACTCTGTTGACTTAGCGAAGAAGAGTGTAGCTTCTCGCATTGAAGAACTTTACAACTGCAAGATCGTAGGCACTCTCACTTCCAACACAAACGAAACTATTCCTGCAATTGTTAAGGAACAGGTTCAGGCGGATAACCATGAATTTGATATCTGCTTCGATAACCTTGCGCAGGCTTCCACTCTCGCGCTTGAAAAGTTCATTCTCGACCTTAACACCGTTCCCGGCATCAACCTTAAAGATGCTTGGTGGGACCAGAACGCAGTTGCCGATCTTTCTATCGGCGGCAAGAACTATTTCACTTGTGGTGATATCAACACTTTCGATGACCAGGGTACTTGGGTTATCCTCTTCAACAAATCGTTGAAAGAAAAGCAGAACATCGAAGAAGACTTCTATCAACTCGTTCGTGACAACAAATGGACTTATGACAAGTTTGTTGAAATCTGCACACAGAATCAGGTTACTCACGACTCCAACGGTGATAACGCTCTCGATGAACTCGACACTTGGGCATACGGCGGTGAAACCTTCAATATCTATGTTCACCTCGTTGCAGCAGGCATGAAGATCGCTAACAAAGACGAAGTTAACGACCTTCCCTATCTCACCGTTTCTACCGAAGCACAGACCACATACACTGCACTTACCAAGATTCTCGAATTCTATAACGATGCAAACACCGTTATGATTGCAGATAGCCCCACATATGCGGCTAAATTCCCTTGGGGTACTTATAATCCCTTTGACGAAACCGTTCACAAGGCATTCATTGAAGGCCGTGAACTCTTCTACATGGGCGGTCTCTTCAACCTCGTATCTCTTCGTGATATGGCAGAAGGTCAGGAATTCGGTATTCTTCCCATTCCGAAGAACAGCTCTTCTCAGGACAGATACTATCACACCGTTTCTCACAACAATGCAAGCGTAATGTTCCTTCCTGCTTCTATTCCCGAAGCAGACCTCAAGGGCATCGGTCTTGTAATTTCTGCTCTCGGCGAACTTTCGAAACAGCAGGTTACTCCTGAATTCTACGACATCCAGCTTAAATATCGTGATGCAAGAGACGATGATTCCGGCGAAATGCTCGACCTTATCTTCGCTTCTCGTTCCTTCGACCTTGGCGCAGCATTCAACTGGGGCGCTGATGCAAGTGGTTGGGGCGGTATCCTCGGTCAATATATGAGCCTCGATCCCAACGTTGCATCCCGTTTCGAAAGCGTTTACGCTAAATCTCAGTTGGCACTTGAAGATTTTCTTAATAAGATCAAATAAGCATATCTATTAAAAGATAACTCCGCTTTTTGCGGAAAGGAGACTCCCTATGGGTATATTTGAAGCGATAATATACGGAATAATTCAAGGTATCGCGGAATTTCTCCCGATATCAAGCTCGGGCCATCTTGCTTTGGCACAGAATTTCACACAGAAATTCTCGGGCGCTGCGATTGATTCCGGTTCGAACTTCACCTTCAATATTGCACTTCACCTTGCAACGTTGGTTTCGGTGTGTGTTGTTTATCGTAAGGACGTACTCGGACTTATAAAGGGCTTCTTCTCTCTCGTCAAAAAGCTTTTCACCGGAAAGCTCAAAGACGGACTTGATAAAGGCGAAAAGTTGTTTTTGATGCTCTGCGTCGCAACTTTGCCTCTCGTTCCCGTCAAGCTTTTGGGTCTCGATGAATCGGTCGAAGCTTTAAGCGGAATAAGCTGGGCTATCGGCTCGCTTCTCATAATAAACGGATTAATGCTTTATATAAGCGACCGCCTTGCAACAGGAGGAACCACCGCCGAAAATGGTGGTTTCCTCCGTCCGCTCGGCGTTGGCTGTATGCAGGCGTTGATTGGTATTCTTCCCGGTATTTCCCGTTCGGGCTCGACGATAACCGGTGGTAAGATTTTTGGATATACCCGTGAAGAAGCCGTAAGATTTTCTTTCCTTATGTCCATCCCCGCAATCCTTGGCGCTTGTGTTTTCGAGCTTCCCGATATGTTCAAACAGGGATTTAACATGGCGGATTTTGCACCTATTATCGTCGGAGCAATTGTTGCGGCTGTTGTCGGATTTTTTGCAATTAAGCTTTTGCAATATCTCACAAAGAACAAAAGTTTCACGTTTTTTGCGGTCTATTCGGTTATCGTCGGTATCGGTTCGATAATCGTTGACCTTGCATTTTAATTAAAACACCCCCTAAAGCCGATTGCTTTATCTCGGCTATAAAGGAGTAACAAGTGGCACAAAAGAAGAAAAGCGGAGCCGTTAAAAACACTCGCAAAAAGGCTTCTGCTTCCAAAAGAAGTCAAAAAGAAATAAAGGTCGATCGCTCGGAGATTATTCGTTTTGCGGTCGGCTTTCTCGCGTTTTTTATAATACTCACGTTCTTCCCTGCGATAAACAGTGGATGGTTTGGAAAAGCCATAACCGGCTTTCTCAAGGGCCTTTTCGGTCCCATGTATTATGTTGTACCCTTTTTGATGCTTATTATTGATATAGGCTGGGGACGTGATCGTGATAATAAAGGCGCAAAAACAAAATATTTCTTATATATTTTAGAATTTGTATTCATCTCGCTTGTTGTTCAGGTTGCGGTCGCAGGCGCTGACTCCATGCCTGTTTCCACTCTTTATTCGACGGGCAAGAGTTTCGAAAGTGCAGGTCTTATCAGCGGCTCATTGGCGATGGTGTTCATATCGACCATCGGTGCAACCGCATCGATGATTCTTGCGATTTTAGGTATTTTCATTTCAACCGTATTGCTTTGCGGCGCAACGCCGAAGGATACGGTTATGGCCATTGTTAACTATTTCCGCAATAACGCCGCACGCGCGAATGCGGAAGAAGACGATACAATCGACGAAGAGGATAATATTCCCGAAGTCCCCAAGAAAAAAGTTGAAAAACAACCTATACTGCCCGATGAACTTCCCGAAGACCCTGCTGCGGCAGAAGAAGTTGTCGAAACCCTCGACGAAGGCTTATTTATAATTCCCGAATACAACGCAGATTCTGAAAGCCGGAAGTCTGCTGAAATAAAAACAGAAACAAAAGAAGAACCCATCGAAGAAAAACAGATTCCTCTCTCTCCGCTTTTGGAGGAAGACGACGAAGAGCTTTGCCTTGAACCCGTCGAGGACACTCCTTACGTTATTCCGCCAATCTCGCTCCTTACGGCAGAAGAAGTTAATACCGGCGGTCCGACCAAAATGGACGTCGAACGTACAAGCAGAAAGCTCGAAGAGGTTCTCGCAAGTTTTAACGTAAAAGCGAAGGTTATAAATTGTACCTACGGCCCGACGGTTACTCGTTATGAGGTTCAACCTGAAACGGGTGTGCGTGTTAAGGCGATTTCGAACCTTGCCGACGATATTGCGCTTCACCTTGCTGCAACGGCTGTTCGTATCGAAAATATCCCCGGTAAAGCCGCCGTCGGTATCGAAATACCAAACCGTAACGTTTCCACAGTTCGACTCAGAGGTCTTATCGAAAACCCGATTTTCAAGGAGAACAAGAGCCGTTTGTTCACCGCACTCGGTGAAGACGTTGCAGGGAACCCCGTATATCTTGATATCGCAAAAATGCCCCACCTTCTCGTTGCGGGTGCAACGGGGCAGGGTAAATCGGTTTGTATAAACTCGCTCATCATTTCGCTTCTCTATCGTAACCACCCGAGCGACGTAAAGCTTATTCTTATCGACCCCAAAACCGTTGAATTTTCGGACTATAAGGATATCCCCCATCTTCTCGTTCCTGTTATTAACGACCCGAAGAATGCGGCAGGTACGCTCAATTGGGCATGTACCGAAATGGAAAACCGCTACCGTCTTATTCAGGAAGTCGGAGCTCGTGACCTTATGGGATATAACGCCGCTGTTGCGGATGATCCCGAAAGAACGCTTCTTCCCCAGATTGTAATATTTATCGACGAATTTGCCGACCTAATGATGACCGCTCCTGACGACGTTGAAACCTCGGTTTGCCGTCTTGCACAAAAGGCACGTGCCGCAGGTATGCACCTTGTAATCGGTACACAGCGTCCCTCGGTTGACGTTATCACAGGTCTTATCAAAGCGAATATCCCTTCGAGAATCGCGTTGACGACGACTTCTCAGGTCGACTCCCGTACTATCCTTGATATGACGGGTGCGGAAAAGCTTCTCGGTAAGGGTGATATGCTCTATAACCCCGTCGGTGCGATGAAACCTTTGCGTGTTCAGGGTGCATTTGTTGACGGTAAGAGCGAGGTCGCGGCCGTAACTCAATTCATCAGAGATGCGGCGCACGTTCAGTATGACGAAACCATTATGAAACAAATCGAGCAGGAAGCAAAGCTTTGCGGCATGAAGGGTAAACGTGGTGCTGCCGCTGCAGAGGGTGTTGACGATGGAGACGAAAAGATGGATCCAATGTTGATGGATGCAATCGAGGTTGCTATTGAATGTAACACCGTTTCGACGTCATTGCTTCAACGCCGTTTGTCGCTTGGATATGCTCGTGCGGCAAGAATCATTGATAAAATGGAACGCAAGGGTTATATCGGCGAATTTGATGCCGCAACGAAAAAGCGAAGCATACTCATCACGCGCGAACAGTTTGCCGAGCTTAAACTCAATGGCGAAAATAAGAAGGAGGACGAATCCAATGCTTAAAAAGGTTTTGTGCATATGCCTTGTTGTTGCATGTTTGATTCCGTTTGTCGCTTGCGCAAGCGTAAACGAATATGAACTTACCTTCAACTTCGACGAAAACGGCAAGAAGGAATATATTTATTATACCGATGAATGTGTCGTCTACGTTATAAGCGGTTTGATGATGTGTACCGTTGACGGAAAAGCTAAAATGCTTGAAATGGCTTTGCATGATGGCGAGATTACTGTTGATGCACTTATAGAATCGGCAAAGACCGATGCCGGAAACGAGGATATCGCGTTCACCGAATATCCCGACGGAAGCGTCGAATATCATTATAACGGTTTCAATCTTGTCCATATGAACGCGCTCACAGGAAGCAAGGATATCTATTTCCTTCCCTCGAGTATGAGCTATTACGATATACAGGAATAAATAAAAAACGGACTCAAACGAGTCCGTTTTTGTTTTTTATAATAAAAACTTCATAAAAATCGGCGACATGTGCGTCGATTTTTATACCTATGAACATTGCGAGTGTCGAATGCCGCTTGCGGTGTGAGGCGCGAGGCGCGAGCGCACAATGTTCCATGAATCAATCAAAAACTTGTTTTTGATTGGGAGCTTTGCGACTGTGCGAATTTAACCGATGCCATAGCGTCAGGGCCATAAAAATCCGCGCCCATGGTATTTGCATATTCTTCGGTAAGCACCGCACCGCCGACCATAACCTTTATTTCGGGAAGTTCGGATTTCAATAACTTAACCGTTTCGGTCATAGCGGGTACTGTCGTTGTCATCAATGCACTCAAACCAACAAGCTTTGCGCCCGTCGATTTTGCTTCGGCAACAACTTTCTCGGGCGGAACGTCTTTGCCTAGGTCGAGCACATCGAAACCATAGTTCGAAAGAAGGGTAGAAACGATGTTCTTTCCGATATCGTGGATATCACCCTTGACCGTCGCCATGATGATTTTCATGCCTTTTTCACGGCTGTTGTCGGAAAGGGCATTGTTGACGGCTTTGAATGCCGATTTTGCCGCATCCGCACCACCAAGCAAACGGGGAAGGAAAATCTGTTTCTTCTCATAACCGTCGCCAAGCGCATTAAGAGCGGGAATAAGGTCTTCTTCGATGATTTCAAGCGGTTTTTTCGTTTCGAGAAGCTTTTCTGCACATTCGAAAGCTTTCTTCGAAAGTCCCGAAAAAACGGCTTCATAAAGGGTGATGTCCTTCTTTTCGGTTATCGAAGCGGTCGAAACACCCGTTTCTTCATAATCAAAAGTAAAATCACGGCTCGGATTTTCGTCAGCCAGAACGGTTTTCGCCGTTTCGGAGGCAGGATTGATTATCGCCGCCGTAAGTCCTCTTGCCTTTGCGGCAGAAAGGAAGGAAGCGTTTATTCTTTCTCTGTCGGGCATACCATAGGAGATGTTGGAAACACCCAAAGCGGTTTTCAAACCGCGGTTTGAAAGCGTTTCGACACATTCAAGCGTTTTGTTTCCGCTTTCGGAATCGGTCGCGACAGTCATTGTTAATGCATCAAAAAGGAATCTGTCTCTCGAAATACCAATTTCTTCGGCGCGTTCGATGATTTTGTTGGCAATCTTTAATCTGTCCTTCGGATTGTCGGGAATACCGCTTTCGTCGAGAAGGAGAGCAACACAATATCCGCCGTATTTCTTAACGATCGGCAAAACGGTGTTAAGACTTTCTTCCTTGCCGTTGACAGAGTTAATAATCGGAATACCGTTATATATTCTCGCGGAAACAGCCAAAGCTTCGGGGGATGCGGAATCGAGCTGTAAAGGAAGTCCACTGACGCTCTGAACCGCAAGAACAGCGTTTTTCAAGACGGCAGGTTCATCAATGTTCGGAATGCCGACGTTGACGTCGAGAATATCCGCACCGCTGTTTTCCTGTGAAACCGCTTCGGCGCAAAGATAGTCCATATCGCCGTTTTTGAGCGCATCTTTAAGCTTTTGTTTGCCCGTCGGGTTCAATCTTTCGCCGACAACGGAGGTCTTGTTTCCAAGACGGCAAACCTTTATACCCGAACAAACGGCGTTTTTATAGTTTCCTTCAAGCTTGATGATCTTCTTGTCGGAAAGTGCGTTTGACACCTGTTTTATATATTCGGGAGAAGTACCGCAACAACCGCCGACAGCGGATATGCCCGATTCTGCAAGTGATTTTGCAAAATCATAGAATCTTTCCGGCTTAACGTCAAAATAGGTGTTTCCGTTTTCGTCAATTTTCGGCAGACCTGCGTTTGCATTAACAATAATCGGCAATCCCGAAACGAGCGCAAGTTTTTTCGCGATCGGTTCCATAGCATCGGGACCAAGACCGCAGTTAACACCAATCGCATCAACGCCGAGCGATGCAAGATAAACGGCAACCGTTTCTGCATCCGCACCCGTAAGTGTTCTCTCGCTTTCATCGAAAGTGAGAGATATTGCAACAGGCAATCTTGAATTTTCTCTTGCGGCAATAAAAGCGGCTTTACATTCATAAAGGTCGCTCATCGTTTCAAAAAATATCAAATCTGCCCCCGCATCGTCTGCCGCCTTGACAGAATCAGCAAAAGCATCGACCGCTTCTTCAAAGGTCATATCTCCAAGCGGGTGCATCAATCTTCCCGTCGGGCCGATATCGGCTGCAACGAGAATCTCTCTGTCGGCTTCAAGCACAGCTTTTTTCGCAAGCTTGACCGCACGGTAGACCTCGTCATAGCTGTCCATTCCGAAGGGGGAGAGCTTTGTTTTGTTGGAACTGAAGCTGTTTGTCGAAATAACGTCTGCACCTGCATCGATATATGCACGGTGAACGTTCAAAACCGCTTCTTCGTTTGTCATATTAAGAACTTCGGGCAATTCACCCGCCTTCAAACCGGCGTTTTGAAGCATTGTACCCATTGCGCCGTCGAAAACGAGGGGTTTGCCCGAAAATTTATCGAAAATGCTCATTTACGTATCTCCGAAAGATTTTCCATAATTGCTTTCGCAATATCGGGTTTGTTCATAGCGTAAATATGGATGTTATTAACGCCGTTTGCGATAAGGTCGATGATCTGGTTCGTCGCAAACGCGATACCCGCCTGTTTCATCGCAAGGGGATTGTCACCAAAACGTTCGACCATCTCACGAAGACTTCTCGGCACACTTGTGCCCGAAAGCGAAACGCTTCTTTGTAATTGACGAGCGTTTGTAATCGGCATAATACCTGCAATAACGGGAATGTTGATGCCTTTTCTTTGGAACTTCGAAAGGAATGAATACATAACCTCGTTGTCGAAAAACATCTGTGTCGTGAAGAATTCACAACCGCTTTCCGCTTTGATTTTCAAGTTGTCGATATCGGCAGAAACCGTCGCCGATTCGGGATGTCCTTCGGGATAACAAGCGCCGCCGACACAAAAATCGCCCTTTTCTTTGATTGCCTTCGCAATATCGCTTGCGTGGGCATAAACCTTCTTCGGTTCTCTGCCTTGGGGCATATCACCACGAAGCGCAAGAATGTTGTCGATACCGTTCGCTTTGAGCGTTTTCAAATAGTCATCGAGCGTTTCTTCGTCGGAAGAAACACAAGTAACGTGTGCGAGTGCGGCAACACCGCAATTTTCAACCTCTTCGGCAAGTTCTGTTGTGAAAGAAGCTGTCGTACCCGCCGCGCCGTAGGTGACACTTATGAAATCGGGAGAAAGCTTCGCAATATCGGCGACAACCTGTCGGCTTTGGTCAAGCTCTGTACCCAATTTCGGCGGAAAAATTTCGCAGGACATCGTAATTTCTTTGTTTTTGATGATTTCAGAGATCTTCATTGTTAATCCCTCTTGAAAATATAATATTCCTTTTCGGGTTCGGTACAGCCGTCAAAACCCTTTCCGCCCGTAATCGAAACGAGAGAAAAGCCCTTTGCGGCGGCAAGAATATCTTCTTTTTTGTGTAGTTTCTGAATCTGTTGTTCGCAGGAACGGAAATAATCTCCGTTTTCAAGCTCGGAAAATGTGTCGATTATAAATTCACAATTCTCCGAATCGGGAGAATAGATACTTCTCCAGACCGTGAAAGAATCGTCGAATTCATAAACATAGCTCTGTCCGTCCATAATTTCTTTGTATCGGTATTCGGTGTTCACGTCAAAAATGAAAACACCGCCCGATTCGAGATAGTTATGAACAAGCGAAAAAACGTCTTCGAGGTCGCCTTTTTCGGTGAGATAGTTAAGACAGTCAAAAGACGAATAGACCGCCTGAACGGTACCGTAAAGCTCGAATTCGCGCATATCCTGACACAAAAGAAGAGTGTTTTTGCCGTAGTTACGTTCACGTGCATAGTTCAACATCTCGGGCGAGATGTCAAGCGCAACCATATCGTAACCCTTGTCGGCAAGGATAGCGCAAATACCCCCTGTACCGCAACCGAGGTCGAGAACCTCTTTAACGGCTATGTCCGCCTCGTCAAAAGCGGATGTGAGCATTTCGGCATAGGGAATATAAGCATTACCGTTTATGCGGTCGTAAATATCGGCAAGTGTGGTGAAACTCATTCCGAAATTCTGTCGAGAACCATTGCATAACCGTCACTGCCATAGCGGAGAGCGCGGTTAACACGAGTGATGGTAGCGGTCGAAAGATGAGTTTTTTCTGCAATATCGTTATAGGTATTGCCGTCACGGAGCATTTCTGCAGCGGTAAGACGTTTGCTCATTTCGGTGATTTCACTGATTGTGCAAAGGTCGCTCAAGAAACGGTATGCTTCGTCAACGTTTTTAACAGAAACGATTGCTGCGGCGAGTTTATCGGTGGTAGCATCCTTGATTTTTTCTAACATTTTGAATTCCTCCTAAAAAATTGATATAACATTTCGTTTCATACATTAACGTGTTAAATTATTATACTATTAATTCCGCAACAATGCAATAGATTAATCAAATTTTTTATTAAAAATACAAAAATTTTCTTGATATTGACAAACGCTTTGCGATAGAATAAAATATAGATATAAATCAGACGGAGGACAGAATATGGAATATATTATCCGAGTTGAAAACGAAATCAACTTTGACCGTGCCGAGAAGGCAATGATCTCGAACTATAAATGGGTTGAGGGTTATGCACCCGAAGCGTTCGCAGAATTGATCTATGTTGAAAATAAGGGCTTTGCACTTCGTATGACCGCAAAGGAAACAAACCCGAAGGCAATCTATACCAAATATGACGAACCGGTCTATAAAGACAGCTGTCTTGAATTTTTCGTAAGCTTCAATAAAGACAACGGAAAATATATGAACTTCGAAATGAACGCAAACGGCGCTTTCCTTTCCGCAGTTCGTACAGACCGTAAGAATAAAACCGAAATCGACAAACTTGCTCCCCTTCCCGAAGTAAAACCCTTCAAGGGTGACGGTTTCTGGGGTGTTGAAACCTTCTTCTCGCTCGATTTCATCGAAAAAACGTCGGGCAAGTCGACCTTCGAAAGAGGCGAAAGCTTTAAGGGTAATTTCTATAAATGCGGCGACGAAACCGAAATACCTCACTTTGGTATGTGGTCGCCCGTCGGAACCGAAAACCCCGATTTCCACCGCCCCGAATACTTCGGAACACTCACTATTGAAAAATAAGAAAAACATAAAAAGAACGCTTCAAGTGAGGCGTTCTTTTTGTATTGTTTTGTTACGTTGCGGGATTACTGTTCCATAGCTTTGCGTTTGATGATAACATAGTCGACAACGGTGATACTGCCGCTTCCGTCGACGTCGGCAATTTTTTCTTTTTTGGCAGAGAGGACGTATGTTTCCATAACACAACGCTTTGTCATAATATAGTCCATCGTGTCGAGAATACCATTTTCGTTAACGTCGCCCAAGAGTGCGTCGTGCAACGGATCGTCAGGAAGCACAACCGGTGCCGCATAAACATTCGTCGAAAAAAGCGTCGTCGATATCAAAATTAATGCAATGAATATATTAATTCGTTTCAAAATATCACCTATGTTTGTTTTTTTATAGTATATTGCAATATTCAAAACTTGTCAAGAAGAAAAAAGCAAACAAAAACACTAATCTGACTTTCTGAACGTAGTGAAGAATCTCAATTATGGATAACATTTAGTATATACGAAAAACGACATCAAAAAATGTAGGGGAGGGGTTCTCCCTCCCGAACACTTTGTATTTTGTTGTTCATTGCATCATTATTGTATATGCAATCTATTTGATGGTGTTAAATCTGATTAAACCAAGTTTTGCTATAATCAGTTTTATTTTGTACCTTCTGTTACACATAGGGTTGCCCACTGTGTTGCGATGGGATTTTCTATGTTTTGACCATTCGTAGAGTATTGAGCGATTATTGCCTCATATCCGGCAACTTCGCTCATATTGGAACAAGCGAACTTGCCATACATTGAACTGCCGCTGTCAGCGCTTGAGAAGAAAGATACTTCAATATAAGCACCACCGGATATAAGTTCTACATATTTTCCGTCTTTATCAACAGCAAAAAGATATACTTTTACACCGTTGATCGTCAAACCCGAGTTATTTTTGATTTGTACCATAAACTGGTCGCCGAGAACATCAACATCCGCCACCTTTACGCCAAAAGTGTCGTTGAGCTCACGAAGTTTATAAAGCGTACATTCAGAATCAAACGTAGGTTCTTTCGGTTCTTCGTCATCATTTATCATGCCTAAACAGATAGGTTCCCATTTATCGATGGCGTCATTAATGTGCTTAACACCATCAGATGTGGTGTACGAAAAAACAATAGCATCATATGCGGCCATCTTGTTGTCGCTTTCTAAGTTGTTTGCAAGTTTAACAGTGCTTGAAGAATCAGGAGCAAGAGAGAGGTTGGCGGTGTATATAGAATATTGGCCGGTTGATAATAATGACTTCACGGGTATGATTTCGCCTGTTGCATCGACCGTTGCAACATAAACTTCCACTCTGGTGACTTCTTGGTTGCCGCTATTCTTTATAACCATACTTGTTTCATTATATTCGGTAACTTGAATAGGGCAGTTATCTCGAATAGCATACAAATCATAAATGGGAGAATCTGCGGGAATATTCGCCTTTTCGGCATCGTTCTTTTCGGGTGAAGTATCCGCAACAGAGTTTTCGTCACCTGCAGAAACTGAATTCGATGCATCGTCGAAGATGCCTTCGGTTTTTGAGACATTGTTGCTTGTACATGAGCAGATAGAAACGCACATCGTAAGTGCTAATAGGACAAATAAAAGTTTTTTCATAATGCACCTCTTTGTATATTTCAACGCGTATTTATTTCAGCGTCGATTTTTGTTGGAAAAAGTATATCACTTGGTTAGCAAAATGTCAAGGTGCTGTGAATCTTATCTTCGAGTTTTAACAAAAAACAACCGAAAACAAATTTTTGTTTTCGGTTGAGGCGTTAGCCTATGGTGTGGATGAATGGACTTGAACCAACGACCCCTTGCATGTCAAGCCCGCCTGACGGCGTGAAATCTTTGTATTTACTTGCTTTTTTGCTGTGTGTTTATGTATTTTATTATGTTTGTTGACCTTTTGTTGACTCGATTATATTTTCATTTCGGATCTTGCCATTACATTTTTACAATAACACACTCTTGGTTCCAAAAGGAAGCACTTTTGGAACCACTTTTTATATCTTTCAACATCTTTTCAACGTCTTTCAACAAGTTCTAACATCTCGGAACAACTCGAAACATCTTGTAATATCAGCAAAACAACATCCAACAGAAAACAAATCTAAAATATTGAAAAAACATTTTCAAAAAACTTCGAAAAAACTTTAGGTGTCGCCATATAGACTGGATAGGGTATTTGTTATAATAAAGCCAGAAAGTGAGGGACACGAAGTCCCCACAAAAAATAATTAAAGGGGGCACCCGATAAAATGCAGAAAGGTAAAAACCATGAAAAATTCTAACAAGTACTTCACCCTCAACTTCTTCAAGAAGCAGATCTGCGGTAGCAAGAAAGCTTTCGCAATGGCAAACCAAGGTAGCGGCGACGCGTACGAACAGTTAATGGCTTTGATGAACGCTCATCCTGACTTCGAATTGGAAGTAGTTAAGGCTAAAAGCAGTTCCTCTAAGAAAACCTATGTGGGTTTGGATTATGAGTTTATTGAAGATTATATTGCTCTTCAGGAAAACAAAACTGTGCTTCTCGAAAAGATGAACCGAGTAAAGGCAAGTGCCAAGAGAGCGAGTTCCTCTGCTTACCCTATCGTGAAGAAGTGGTTCTTGAATGAGTTCAGCGTAGAAAACGAATTCGGCGATAAGGAATTTGATATGAAGGCTGCTGAAGAACTTATCAAAGAAGCTAAAGAAGCGAAGATTCTCGCTGACGTAGCATAATCAGAAAGGAGAAATCATCATGGAAAAGTACACCCTCTCGATTGTAAACAAGACCCTCATTATCAGCAAGGCTTTTGAAAAAGCCGCCTCCGACCCCACCAGCAAGGAATTCAAGCTATACCAAGAGCTAACGCAAAATATTCCCGATTTGAAGGTGTCTCGTATCACCCACAGAAGGCCCGCAAAGTACGTGAACAGCGAGGGCGAAGAATTCGCGTGCTGTCAGTTCAAGAACCTAACCTATGAGAGAATGGAAAAGTTCATGTCTGCTTTGCCCAAGAGCGAAGAATTCACAAAGGAATACGAATTCTTGAAAGCCGCCGCGGCTACACATCCCTCTCCCTATGCGGTTGTTCGTCGATGGTTCGTTGCGCAATTCCCTGAATTTAGAACCGCACCTTGGGAATATTTCGAAAAGACCGTAGAGCCCATTCGCGCTCATGCCTTTCTTAAAGAATGCGCAAAAGAGAGCGCAACAGAATGTGCATCATGACGGAGACGGTGAATCCAAAAGCGATTTCGTGTCTCCTTCGGCCACACCCTATACTACAAAGAGGACAAAAATGTTTTCATCCCATAATATACCCCCGCCGTCTGTCGTTCATAAAGCTGAACGTCAGGCGGCTTTCTTTGATTTAAGAAAAAATTTTTTGTATAATTATTTTACAAGGTAAGAAAAAACCTTGAATAATAAAAAAGGAGAATAACAATGTTATTTAACAAATTTAATCTTGCGGCAATGGGAGATTCCCTCTCGCCAAGCTTGCTTTATTAGCTCCAAAAGGAACTGATAAAGCAAGAACTTTTCGAACGCCAAGAGCGAGAAAAGCTCAAAAATGAAATATGCGAGGCGGTTCTCGCACGCATACAAGTAAAGCTCGAAGCAGAGGCAATATCACAACTGAGTGAAATGATTAAAGATTTGGGAGGTAAAGCATAATGCCTACAACGTACCCAAACCAAAAAACCGTGGTTATTCACCGCGAGCCGGTAAAGTCCGACTTTCTCGGAATACAAAATGAGAACTGGATGGCCGCGCTTCGTGATTTGCGCCCATTTGCTTTTTCGCTATACCTTTACTTTGTGGCAAATGCAAATAATTTTACGATGGCGTTATCACCTGTGGCGGT
Organism: Eubacteriales bacterium; assembly: GCA_045657245.1. GTDB lineage: Bacteria > Bacillota > Clostridia > Oscillospirales > CAG-382 > Coliplasma. Next base: position 32,086 of record JAZOSQ010000025.1, read on the forward strand.
GCGCAATGCTATAGGAATGGCACGCCAGACATACAACGACCAAATCGAAAAATTGATAGAGGGAGGATACCTTGTTCCCTCTCATGGAAATACTTATAATTTCTATGAAGTACCTCAACCGCGTGCCGTGCGTATAGTGAGTGAACCGAGCCTCGGACACAACTTTGATGAAGAATGTCCGACAACCGGCAAAGGTATGACGGCTGTCGTTCAAAATCAAACGGCTGGGGATAGAGAAATAAATAATAGGGAAATTGGAATAAATACAGAGGCGATAAATATTGAAAATCCCTCTCAAATATATATTCCAAAAGTGAAAGAGGTAGTTATCCCAAGACCACAGGCAACAGGCAGAGACAGACCTCAACCTATTACACAACCCAAGAAAGAGATATTTGAATTTTAAGAGGATAAAAATGTCGTATCAAGAGAATATGTATAAGTGCCTAAAAAAGAAACGAGCGCTTTATGAAAAATACGAGCATGCGGGAATTTACAGTATAAGCATCGACGATAAGCTTGTTTATATTGGCAAGAGCCACAACATGCTCAAACGCATTGCGTAGCACATGGTAGGTATAAAAACCATGAGCGAAAAGAAATATTGTATTTTGGCAGAGAACCAAAGGCAAGGCCGAAACGTTGTCTTTGACGTAATGTATTATGCCAAAAGTAAAAAGTACAAGGATGTTGAAGAAGAAATCGGGTAGAAAGAGGGCGAACTGATCCGCAAATTCATGCCCATTCTGAACACGCAAATACCAAAAGAAGAAAACTGGCGAAAGTTCACCTGCCGAGAGATAGAATATCCCAACGAATAACACAATAAAAGAGACGAGCACTACAAAATCGTAATGCTCGTCTTTTTTCGTTATTGTCGATTGACGGAAAGAAAACCGCAAAAGCCTATTCGGGCGCAAAAATAATGCGCGCAGTCAATCATTCCGCTTTTGGTTCTTCCTTTACATATTCCATCAAATCCCCCGGCTGACAATCAAGCTTTTCGCAAAGCCGTGCGATTGTTTTTGCATCCAACCCGCCGGTTCCGTTTTTCAATGCGGTCAATGTAGCTTGGCCGATCAACTTTTCTTGACGGATTTTATAGGTTGTATATCCACGTTCTTTCAAAAGGTTAAAAAGTTTAGTGTAAATTATCGGCATAAAATCATCCTCCGTTACGTGCGTTCATTATATCACAGAATATGCACTAATTCAAGTGCACAAAATACACAAAAACATTCACTTAACTTTGTGCATAATTGATATTGAATGTGCACTTAATTTAGTGTATGCTATAATCAGTCAAGGGGCAATCCCCACAAAATAAAAGGAGATAAGAAAATGTCAAAAAACGAACTCATCACTAAAATCGAAGCCCTTCAGGAATGGGAAGCAATTATGGAAGATGCGAAAGCCGAGGCCGAAGCCCTCCGCGATAGCATCAAGGAAGAAATGCTCCGTCAAGGAACCGAGGAAATGGAAGCAGGAACCTACATCATCCGATGGACTTCGGTGCTCACCAACCGCTTCGATACCACAGCATTCAAAAAGGAACACAACGATATTTACCTTAAGTTCACCAAGCAAATCCAAAGCAAACGATTTTCAATTGCATAAGAAAAGCCCCAAGCCAGCGCCGACCAAAGCTACAGGCAAGGAGCTCCGCCCAAGAGGGCGTGGATATTATAACACGCCCTCCTCAAAAAAAGCAATACAAAAGAGGAGAAAAATATGAAACAGTTAACCAGTTATAACCGAGTTGCGGGATACCTTAACAAAGTTTTCGATTTACTTAATGCAGAGTTTTTTGAAAGTGCACTTTCAAGACCGACAATCACCATTCAATCCACACCGAGAGCATACGGACACTTCACCTTAAACGACGACACGTGGGTTTCCAAGCTTGGCGGCACTCACGAAATTAACATCGGCGCAGGAACGTTGTCAAGACCGATTGAGGACGTGTGCGCAACCTTGCTACACGAAATGATTCACTATTACAACTTCGTAAACGGAATTCAAGATTGCAGCCGAGGCAACACCTACCACAACAAAGCATTCCGTGCCGCCGCAGAAGAACGCGGCTTGTGCGTAGAGCGTAGCGATAAATACGGATGGTCGCACACCTCGCCCGATGAACGTCTGATTGATTTCGTGATAGACAACCAGCTCACCGACATTCTTCTCAACCGAAACGAGTTTTGCGGTCTTCGCGTTGGCGGTACAGGAACACACGACGGCGGAGTTCCCACAGGAACAAAGCCAAGAACCTCCAGCACGCGCAAATATGTCTGCCCTTGTTGCGGAATGAGCGTGCGAGCAACAAAGGTTGTGCGCGTAGCGTGCCTTGATTGCGGCGAACAGCTTATTGAAGTGTAGTTTTCAAAGGCGGGGGCAAACGCCCCTGCCGCACCAAAACTTAAAAGTTCTGACACCGAGCGAAAAATGCTTCAAATCGGTGTCAGAACATAGAACCAAAAGTGTCAAAACTTATATTCAGAAAAACGGAGGATTTTATATATGATTTACGGCTATGCGAGAGTGTCAACCGCAACCCAAGGCCGCGACGGAAACAGCTTGGAAGAACAGGAGGCCGCCTTGCGTGCTCATGGATGTCAAGAGATTGTTGCCGAAGCGTTTACCGGCAAGACAATGGAGCGCCCAAAGTTTCAAGCCCTCTTGGAACGTCTGCAACCCGACGACACCTTGGTGGTTTGCAAGCTTGATAGATTTGCGCGAACCACTATTGACGGCGTTCAGACCGTCAGAGAATTATTCGACCGAGGCGTTCGTGTCAATATTCTGAACATGGGCATGGTGGAAAACAGCTTGACCGGCAACCTTATAATGACAATTATGCTCGCTTTCGCGGAATACGAACGCGGAATGATAGTCGAGCGCACCCAAACCGGCAAAATGATAGCACGCCAAAACCCAAACTTCCGCGATGGCCGCCCGAAGAAATATAGCCCCACGCAACTAAAACTCGCAATGGAACTCTTGGAAGCCGGAAAAAGCTATCGCCAAGTTCAAATGCTAACCGGCATTAGTAAGAGTACGTTGATACGAGAAAAGAGGAAATTGTAAAAGAAACCCACCACGTTCGCTTGAACGTGGTGGTATTTTAAGCCGTGTTGCAGATTAGACCATTTTAAATATTATTTCTTTAAATTAGGCACATTAGGGTTATGCCTTTGCGCATTAGCGTGAGCCAACACAGTCCCAATAGGAGTAATTGTTATACTGTGCGGCAAAGCATTCCACCATAAACGCACTGTTTTTAGAGCATCAAAGCTATCCCATTTTTCTATAAATGCCTGTTTTGTTGAATTTTTAGCTTTGACATCAGTTGAATACAGACCCCATACTTTATTTAATGCATCGATTTCGCCTTGGTTTGGATTTCTCAATTCAAATGTTTCAGGCAATACGATAAATGGAAGGAGAATATCCTCTATTCCCCTGTTGTTTCGTACATTCAAGCGGACATATTCTTTATTAAGCTCGTGTTCAACCAATAAAGTTACAGGCAAATTAGCCTCGTTCAATATCTCGATGGACTTTTGATATTCTTCGGATTCTTTTTTAATACCGGCGGCACTATATCCATCTAAGACGTCCGAGTAAAAATCTTCGAATTTTTTAAATGTTCCAATAGACGAAACTCTTGCAGCATTTAACATATCAAGATGATTTGCCCATTCCAAACCTTCTGGTAGATCCCTGTAACAAATAGATGAGAACAAATCATTCATTAAACGCATTCCAGTGGTTATATTGCCGGTTTTCGGAGTCCAACTATTTATTGCATGCAATATTGTTAATGCACACAATGCATCATCATCTATTTGGTCTACAATTTCTATGGCTTTAGAAATACTGGCTTTGATTCTCCGTTCTTCGCCCTTTTCAATTCTATGCACCAACAACTCTGATAAAAGTTCATAATCATCGTTTCTATCAGTGCATGCCGCAACCTTTTGGGCATTACGCAGTTCAAATTGGAATGATGGTTCGGAAAAACATTTGAAGTTTTTTTCGATTCTTTCGATACGAGGAATCAAATCTGTTGTAAATTTATCGATGCGCGCAATGGCGGTATCGCTTGCTTCTTGTGTGCATTGTTTTATGGTTTCGACAGCCATTTCCGAGCAAACTTCTCTAACACGTTTTTCATCAATTCCCATGATTATCGTTGTGTTGTTCATTTGAACCTGTTGAGAACCATCACCGGATTTTTGAATCTGCTTACTCTCCAATTTTGAAACCTCCGCATTGAGTTTGTTCTGCGCTATTACCGGCCTTTTGAGTTTGTTTTATGCTGTTCTGCATACTTTTAGCGTCACTTGCATTCTCTATAACTATTTCTTGTTTTTGTTTCGAATGTTCTCCCGCAACTTGAGATTGTTTGCTTATGTTTTTAATGGCAGATTTATATCCAATGAAACTACTTAGAGCGGCTATTAAAGTTGTGCCGATTCCGTCAAATACCCATTCGTACCATTCCATATTTTTACACCTCGTTTTGGAATATTATTTCGTTAAATCTTAATGCAATCTCATAAGTTTTGCTATGCATCTGGATTTGTTGAATTATCTTTTATACAATTCGATTTTTCTGATCCATTTATTGTTATACTTTCTGGACTTATCCAAGTCATAAAAAACATTTAGGCCATGCTTTTTTATAAGCTTTTTGAATTCAGATGTTACAAGCGATGTGGAAAAACAAGAAGCTTCTTTTAACTCGTTGCTATAAACCAAATACGATGACTCTCCTTCGTTATTATAAACGTGAAACATGACATAGTATTGATAATTGGCTTTTTCGTCAAAAATAGATTTACCTATGCTCAAAAACCATGTGTTGGTTTCACAATACTTCAAAAGTTGGCTGCCTTCCGAGTGAAGCAAGCAAACGTTATCTATCTTTTTCACCATTTCGTTATTGCCGTGCTTTTGATAGTATGCGGCAATGAATTTGATTTTCAAGGGACAGTACTGATTCTTATTTGTGAAGTCGAGCTTGATTTTAATTGAGTTTTTATGCACGCCCGCATGTTCTTCGTCCCAATGCCATCCAAGTAAATCAAAAGCCTGCTTGGACGTATACACAGAATGCCAACCACATTCTGATTCTACATTTGGAAGAGATTCTACATCCAAAACAATCTGTTTTCTTATGTTATCCTTTTGCTTTTGATACCACGTATTATAGTACACAAAAAAACCTAACAACGTGCTACCAAAATACGTAGCCAAAGGAGATGCAAAATCGAATAAAGTCAAGGTATATTTCTCGGCTTCTTCAAATTGACTTAATGATATTTTGAAACACATAAACAATGCGAGGGGAATACCAAAAAACAATAGTGTGGATATAATCTTATGTTTCGATAAAAAGAAAACAACACTCGTTCTTCTTCGCAGTTCATCATAATAGAAAATGCTTGTAGAAAATTTCTTTCTAAATGCCAAAATGCCTCTAAAGAAATAAGAATTGGGATTATATTTTTGCGAATCTTCTTTATCGTTCAACGACAAGCGGCTAAAAAAATTTTCAACAGTAACATAAATTTTAGTCTCTTTTAATTTTCTCATGGCCTTCCCTAATTTGTTAATTCTTGATACATCTTCATAAGTTCTGCGACGCATTCGGATTCGGAGTTAAGTTTGCCCCAGAAGCCATAAGCTTGCATAACCGCTTTATCGTTAGCTTGGTGAGCCTTGCGAAGTTCGGGAGGCATTGCAACCTCATCGTAAAGGTCGGCGAGAGAACAATCGGGATAAAGCGCACGAGCATCAAGAATTGCTTGTGCAGTTTGTTCGATTTTTGCCTTTTGTTCGTCGGTAGGATCAGGCCACGGGAAGTTATTATACACGACATCTTTTGAGTATCTATAATCGCTTTTGATTCTTCCGCATACCGCGCGTGTCCATGCCATATGAACATTGGACATGATAATACCAAAGTGATATAAATCTGCATTAGGAATAATTAAGACAGCATTATTCACAATGATTTCGGGATTAACAAATCCAAATGGAATATACTTTCTATTTTCAGAAGAATGACACGGAATGATGATGTATTGACTGTCAGGATGTCTTATCTCTTGGAATAGAGTTGGGGTATCTGCACTCTTTCGAGTAGCTTCTTTACTACTACTCAAACGAAATTCCTTAACACCTTCAACTCTGGATTTGATGAACGAAGAACTCCGCAGTTCGGTGGGAGATATTCCGACTAACCATAAACAATATCTCGCTTTTTGATTGATATATTCCGTAGCACCATATATTTGGCGAACATATTTCACAGCAATAGGGTCTTTTATTATTAATTCTTCGTATTCTTCAGCAGTTAAGAAGAAATGTCCACCATCCGTAGGTTTATTGCCATATACCATTTGTGGAACATCGCAAACAGATTGTGATTTACTTTCAATAAATACTGTAGGTGCAGAGATAAGATATGCATTAATATTATCTACAAGTTGTACTCTCTCGGAGGCGTATAATTGTTTGAGCTTATTATTCGGCACTACACTAAACCCTACAATAACACAATGAACATGCGCTTTTATACTTGCTTCGCTATCCCAACGGAATGTGCGGTGCGCAAAATCAATATGTATTCCAAAACGCTCGTACAAGGGTTTCCACACGCCTGCAACCTGCTCGCCTTGTGTTATGGAGTTGGTAGAAACAAACGCGGTACGAATTGATGTTCCGAGCATAAGCTGAGATGCTTTGAAATACCAACCTGCAACGTAATCGATTTTACCTGCTGTTTTATATGCCTTGCCTTTTTCATCCACATATACAGAAAGAATATCGTTTTTTTGCTCGGTTGTCTGCAAAGAATATCCCACAAAAGGCGGATTACCCATAATATAGTTGAGTTTATCTTTGGGTACAACAGTTTCCCAATCAATACGGAGAGCGTTGCCTTCGACGATGTTTGCATAAGACTTCAAGGGAAGAAAATCGAGATTGATTTGGAGAATATCCTCGGTTTCCTTCATCATCTGCGATTCTGCAATCCAAAGAGCTGTTTTCGCAACGGTTACGGCAAAATCGTTAATCTCTATACCGTAAAACTGACCTATCGAAACCTTTATAATATCGCCAAAGTCAAATCCAATCTGACCGCCTTTTTGCATAACTTCAAGAGCTTCGTTTTCAAGACGGCGAAGCTCGATATATGTTTGGGTTAAAAAGTTACCAGAACCGCAGGCAGGATCGAAAAACGTAAGGTCGCCAAGCTTTTCACGGAAAGCGTTAAGGCGCGTTTCTCTTGTTTTTTCCTGCTTTAATGCCTTTATTTCGTCAAGCTCTTCGTGAAGTTCATCAAGGAAAAGCGGGTCGATAACCTTATGTATATTTTCGATTGAAGTATAATGCATACCTCCCGAACGGCGTGTTTCAGGGTTCAACGTAGATTCAAATACTGCGCCGAAAATGGTGGGGCTGATTTGCGACCAGTCAAAATCTTCACTTGCGTTATGAAGAAGCAAATCGACAATTTCTTGGGTGAAGTTTGGTATTTCGATATCCTCGTCGGCAAAAAGACCGCCGTTTACATAGGGGAAGCTTGCCAAAGCTTCGTCCATATAAGGATCACGATCTTTGTCTTTGGTATCAAGAACGCGGAACAAATCAATTAAAGCGCGGCGTATATCTTTTGCGGCAAAACTATTTATGTAGTTATGGAACTTATTATGGCCGCCGAAAATCCCCGCATCTTCGGCATAAAGGCAGAATACAAGGCGAACACAAAGCATATTAAGGCTTCGCAAGGAACGCTCGTCATCGGGGTTGATATATTGCTTTAGAATGGCATCGTAAAGCTTACCGACAAGCTCGCCGGCTTTTATAGAAACCTGTTCTTCACGGTGGAGAAGCTCGCTTTTTTCTTCAACAAGGAATTCCAAACGGTAATATTCCTTCGGAAGCTCGGAAAGCAAAATACTATCGGGTTCACCTGAGGGCTTTTCCATATCGTAGATAAGGAATTCTTCAAAGTTACAGGTGATAATCCAACGAGGTCTTTGAGAATAGGGCAAAGCTGCAGAATATCTTTGTGCTTGCTGGAACGGATTCAATAAACTGCCGTCAGATTGCTTGATGGCGGCGCGAAGATTCAAGCCACGTTTCTTTTGTTCAATCAAAACGTGAGTAGAGGGAATATGACCGTCGATAAAGCTGGTATGGTCGAGCTTAACTCGTTCCTCGAATATAATCGTCTTTTCGGGGTTGGTTACACCCAAAACATCGCGCAACAAAGAAAGCCAGAAGGATTGGCTTTCACCTTTTTCGTCGCCTCTGTCTTTCCAATATTCAACAAAGTCTTTCGCCGCTTTTCTCTTTTCTGCTTCTGTCATTGTTGGTTCCTTGCCTCTGTTTTTTCTTGATACTGAGTTTTGCGCCTTTGATAAGTTATATTTTATCATATCTTTTGGATTTTCTCAACATATTATTGCTAAATATAGCAAAAACCGCAATCGAAACTTTTGAAATTGAAAGTGCACTTTCAAAAACATGGCTATAAAAGTTGTATTTTTGGTTGGAATCTGCTACAATGCTTTCAAATCACATCACGGAGAAATGATATGAAAAAGTCGGATTTAACGGCAGGAGAAAGACGGTTTATTCTATATAATTATCTGCTCAGAAACACAGGCCAAGGACGAGTTAAAACGCCTAAAGAGATTTCCGAATATCTTGAAACTCATTACGATATTGAAAAGGTTAATCCAAAAACATTTTATTCGGATTTGGCAATTCTTACAGGCAAGGTGTTCGGGCTCGATTTGGAGTACGATAAGAAACTACACGGCTATTGGGTACAAAACCCGCCATTCAGCAGAGATGAATTGCAATGGATGGTTGACAGCATTCAGGCCTCCAAGTTCTTGACCCAAAAGAAAGCTGATGAAATCACAAGAAAAATCATAGATTTGGCAGGCGAAAATGACAAATACACCCTTCATCGTCCTGCGTTTGTTTCAAAGCGTGTTCGCAATATGAACGAAAGCATTGTTGAGGAATCCGCGATAATTTATCAAGCCATCAAGGCGAACAGAAAGATTTCCTTCCGCTATTTCCACCGCACTCCAGACAGACGAAATCGTTTGAAATATACTAAAGCTGGAAACAGAAATGTGGTCAGTCCATTTGCATTACTTTGGGACAACGGCAATTATTACATGTACGCCTATAATTCTGATTCGAAAAAATTCATGACCTATCGCGTTGATCGAATGGACACAATCCGGCTTGATGAAATAGGTCGCGATGGTGAGGCGGAATACGACCAAAAGTATATAACAAATCGTCAGACGGTTGTGTTCGATATGTATAGTACCGGAAAAGCTCATCGAGTTGAATTTCGTTGCAACAATAGGATCACCGATGCTATCATTGACCAATTCGGCGAGAATACTTTGTTATCACCAATAGACGAAACCCATTTCAAAACGGTCGTATCGGTAGAATTAAGCCCTCCTTTTTATGCGTGGGTTTCTACATTTGGTCGTAGCATTAAGATTGTTAGTCCCGCAGAAGCGGTTGACGGTATGAAAAAGTTCTTGCAAAAAGCATGTGAAATGTATGAAGAAAACGGTGAGAAGTAATTGCTTCTCTCCGTTTTGTTTAGATGTTAAAAGATGTTCGGATTTGTTCCGAGGCGTTCAAAGATGTTGGCAAAGAGCCGGCAAGAGCCGAAGTCTATCAAAAAGTGTCGGCAAGTGTTATTGACTGTTTCACTCAACCGAAATTGAACGTTGCTTCTAACGAATTACGCATTTGCGCTATGTCCGAGCGCGCGTAAAAGTTTAGCGTTGTGCGCGCATCGGCGTGTCCCAAAATGTCTTGAACGCTTTTAATGTCTGCGCCGTTCTGCAACAAAAGCGAGGCGCACGTGTGGCGCAAATCGTGTGGGGACATATTGGGTAAATCTGCCTTTTTCATCAGCTTTTTCATGTGCTTTGTGAGATATGACGGGTCGCGCGGTTCGGTTTGCGCGCCCTCTCCGTGAAACAGGAACGCATCTTTGACTTTTGGATTTTCGGTGATTTTATATTCTGCCAAAAGCAACAAGGTTTTATTTGCAAGAGGAATTGTCCTATATCCCGTGTCGGTTTTCGGCGCGCCCACAACCGCGCCGCTTTTGGTTGTATAGACGACATTTCGGTTTATGTGCACCAAAGCGTTTTCAAAATCAATGTCGCCCCATTGTAAACCGAAGCATTCTCCACGGCGCACGCCCGTTGTTAATAGGATATAATACATTGTTTTCTGCATCAACGGGAGTTTTTCAACCTCGTCAATGAATCGTGTTACCTCGGACTTTGTGAATGCATCGACCTTGTGGCGTTTGAGCTTTGGCGGTTCAATATCTTTCATCGGATTTTCGGTAATATATCCTTTTTGAATAGCATACTTGAAAATCAAGTTCAAGGTTGAATGGTGATGTTTGCGAGTCTGGGGCGAGAGGGGTTTGCCTTTTGGATTTTCGCGATTGGTTTTCAGATAATCCAAATATGCTCTTGCCTTTTTAGAATCAATCTCCGAAATTAGAATTGTGCCAAAATAAGGAAGTATCGTTTGTAAAAGATAGGTGCGAAATTCATACGTCGTAGCACGGCAATCTTCGTTTTGCAACGACGGCAACCATTCCTCGTTTACGAAATCGCGAAATTTAATAAACAACGGCTTTTCTTCTATTGGTATGCTGTCCCCTTGCACGATTTCTCGTTCCCAAAGTGTGGCTTCCGCTTCTGCGAGTTTTAACAGTCTTTTTTCGGTGTATTCTCCATCGGGTTTCCATATTTTGGTTTTGAATTGTTGTCGCCCTTTGTTATCTCTCCCCACGAACACGCGAAATCGAAAAGAAACGATCTTTCCGTTCCTTTTGTTGACCTGAATATTTGCCATAAACTCCTTCTCCTGCAAGCGAAAACAAGACTTTTAGAGGAGGGTTGTTGACACATTGTTGACTTTTTGTTGACACTTTTGCGTTTCTTGACCTTTTGGAATGGCAAAAGAGAAAACAAAAAACCGTGAAAACCCTTGTGGTTTCACGGTTTTTGTATGGTGTGGATGAATGGACTTGAACCAACGACCCCTTGCATGTCAAGCAAGTGCTCTAACCAACTGAGCTACACCCACATATTTTATTGCGCTCGGTTATTCTATCATATCAAATCACAAAAATCAATACCTTTTTTTATTTTTTCCATTTAATATATATTCCCAACACCCAACTTCTCGTTGACTTTTTGGCAGGGAAGTTTTATAATGGTTGCGTTAAGCATTAAACCACATTTAAGGAGAAAAATCATGAAACGTATCATTTCATTCACGCTTGTATTTGCGATGATTTTTGCGATTTTGATCAGTCCTGTTTCTGCGTCAGATTCCAACATTGACGCTTTGATGGGCGACAGAAACGCTGACGGCAAGTTCGACTTGCTTGTTGAAGGTCCCGCTACCTACAAGGCAGGCGACGAAATCGAAGTAACCATCAAGGTTAAGAACATCACTGCTACCAACGGCACTGACATCGGTCTTACCCTT
>JAZOSQ010000026.1:0-17454 GCA_045657245.1 Eubacteriales bacterium
CAGGTCACTTTGATACCTTCACAAAACCCGCAAGTGAGCCCGAAAAGAGCGATTATTCCCGCGACCACGCGGTCGAGCTTCTCACTGAAGCGTTCAACCGTATTGCCGACAGAATCGCGGCAAAGAAGGACGACGGAGAACCCGAACTTTTCAAACGTATCGAAGAACGCTATTATTCGGTCGAAGAAAAAGCGAATGCGATCATGTCCTATCTCGAACAGAAGCAAAATTGTATGTTCGACGATTTGTTCGCTCGTGTTCGAAGCAGAAGTGAAGCCGTTGCCGTTTTTATGGCATTGCTTGAGCTTGTTCGTGACGGTATGATCGACGTCGAACGTAATGAAAACGATATCGAACTCTCACTTGCCGAGGACAGACCTGAAAATTTAACGTTGGAGGGCTTTGATGAATATTAATAACGAAACACCGGCGGCATTGGAAGCAATATTGTTTGCTTGCGGCGCTCCCGTTGCGTTCGACCGACTTTGCGAAATACTCGGTGTAAGCTCCGAGGGATTGCGTGAAGCGGCGGAGATTTTGAAAGAAAAATATTCCGACGACAGAGAAAGCGGAATCCAGCTTATAACCGTCGAGAGCGCATACCAACTCTGCACGAAATCTTACGTTGCAGAATACGTCAAAAAAGCACTTGAACTTCGTAAAGCACCGCCTTTGTCGAAAGCATCTCTCGAGGTTTTGGCTATTATCGCATATAACCAACCCGTAACCCGTTCGTTCATCGAAATGGTGAGAGGTGTTGACAGCTCGGCAATCGTGTCCTCTCTCGTTGATAAGGGCTTGGTTGCCGAAAAAGGAACTCTTGATGCCCCCGGCAGACCGATACTTTTCGGAACAACAGACGCGTTTTTGCGTTGTTTCGGACTCGAAAGCATCGACGACCTTCCCAAAACCGAACTTGCGATGTCGGGCGAACAGGTCGCAATCGACTTTTCCGAAAACGGCGAAGAAAATAAAGAAACTAACGAAGAAGGGAAATAACAATGAGTAACAATACGAACGAAATGCCCCTCAAACAGATGATAGAATCCGCACTCTCGAAGATTGGCGAAGTTGTTGACGTTAATACCGTCATCGGCGAACCGATGAACCTTCCCGGCGACGTAACCGTTATACCCTTTTCTCGCGTTTCGGTTGGCTTTGCTTCGGGCGGAAGTGAATTCGGCGGAAAGAATCCTACTGCCGACAGCAAAGCATATTTTGCGGGCGGTAACGGTGCAGGCGTAAGTATGACTCCTCTCGGATTCATCATCGTCGAAAAGGGCTCTGCACGTGTTATCGAGCTTGGCAACCCCATAACCTATTCTTCCCCCAAAGACCCCGTAAACCGCGCGCTTGACGGCATTAACGGTGTTATCGATAAAGCACCCGATATCTTCTCGAAGATTATGGGTGTGATCGATTCCTTCAAAAAGACCGACGACGTTGTTTGCGACGACGAGGTCTCCGCTGTTATCCTTGATGCCGACGATATCGATATAATTACCGAAGAATAAATGCAAAATAAAACGCTGTTGCAAACCGCAACAGCGTTTTTTGTATACTTAATTACTGAACGTTGATTGTAAATCTACATTCAAAAGTTCTGTTCCAGGGAAGAACGATGTCCGAAACGGAGATCTTTTTGCCGTGGTTGATGGGTTTGATGTCTTTGCCGAGAATCTGCGACGATTCGATGTTCTTGATTATATTAAGCGGATCGTCGAAATTAGCGGTCGATTCAAAGCTCATCGTCGAGCCGTGACCTCTGTAAGAAGCATCCTTGATAAGCGCAAAGGTCATTGTTTTAAGGAATCCAACGTTCGAAGCATCACTGACGTCGCCGCTGTTCTTAATATAGTTATATCTCGCAACAGCGTTCGAAAGACCGACACCGACCGTGTTCGAAACGGTGTTCCAACAGCTTATAGCAAGTGCCTTTGCAACGGGAATTTCTGTTCCTGCAAGATTCAAAATCCAATCCGAAAGAACTCTCGCATTACCGCCGTTTGCGTTCGAAGCATCGATAACACAGGTCGGAATGTTTGATTCAAGGTTCTTTTTGAGCTGTGCGACAAGCTCTTTTGCATAGACATTGTCCGCCGTTGTAGGATATTCAGACTGACGAGTGAGAACAAGAATCTGAAGTGCGCTCTTATCGTCGCTCTGCTTTGCGCCGATTGCACTAAGGTGACGGTCGACAGTTTCCTTGAGAGTCAAATAGTCATAAGCATCGGCAGTTGTTTCTTCGCCACCGCCGTAATAAACAACATTGACAGGAATAACACCCTTCTCGCCGTCTTTTGCATAAAGGTGAGATGTGAGAGTCGCAATACCCATCATACCCAATTCGTCAGCACCTGCAAAGAGGTTGAATTTGGGAAGGGAAGAAGCAATCTTTTCGATATAAGCACGTTCGTTATACTGAATATTTTCGTTTGCCGATGAATCGTCAACGCCGACGATGAGATGCTCGATATCCTTGCCTGCTTTTTCGATAAGGTAGGTTATGATGTTTAATTTGCGTTCTCTTGCGGCAAGATGCTCGGAAATCTGTTCTTCGGTAGCCGTGCAGAACGAACCCGTTTCGATAGAAACGTTCGAAAGGGGGATTTCCATATCGTTTGCACCGTATCTGTAACCGTCGACGATGTTTTCGATTGTAAGTTCTTCTTCGGGAAGTGTTGCACGAAGTTGAGAGCCGTATGCACGTGTAGCATAATATTCGTCGAGGTTATATCCTTTATATCCGTTCGTCGAAGCAAGACGCATAACGGTATCAAGATATACAACGTAATTATTCTTTGCGAGCTCAACGAGATAATTCGCGATCTCGGTTTCGTTTTCGTCGAGGTTCGTGTTACCGTTATTGCCGACACGCGAATTAACAAGACCGCCGGAAAAGATCTGGTCGAGCGAGATTATATAGCAATTAACGCCGTTCTTTTCCTGTTCTTTAAGCCAATTAAGAAGGTTTTTCGTATTACCGCCTCTTGCGTTTTCAACACCGTTGATTGCATCGAGAATCGTTCTGTAATCGTCTTCAACGGGCATTTTGAGAGTTATACCCGAACTTTCAGCAAGATATTTAACTCTGTCGGTCTGAACGGGTCTGTCGTCAAGCGGAATATATGCAACCGTAAAATCGTTGAATTTAATGAATCCTGCTTCGGGATTTATAGGTTTGACTTCTTCGGGTGTGCTCGTGTCGGGTGTTGTATCCCCACCGCAAGAAACGAGGAACATCGAACCACAGAGAAGTATACAAAGCAAGAATGAAACAATTCTTTTTGCCGTCATAACAAATTCTCCTTTTGAAAATTTATTTATACTTTATTTTATCATAACCGCTAAATGCTGTCAATAATTGCTTTTTTTGTTTTACGAGAGAAAAACTTTTGAAAAAGTTTTTCTCTCGAGCTCTCTTTTCAAAACTTTTCATATAAAAAACAAAGGAAACGCTTTTTGCGTTTCCTTCATTAAAAACTTAATAAGAAATATGTATTTCGTGCGTTCTACGCCAAATAAGAAAAGCTAATCTCGGAGCGTGGATTTGGATGTAGATTGTGCAAACAGCACCCGAAGCTGTAGAAATCTACTGCGAGAGGGGCTGTTTGTGCAAAGCACGAAATATAAAATAAAAAATAAAGGAAACGCTTTTTGCGTTTCCTTCATTAATAAAATCAAATTGAAATATGTATTTCGTGCGTTCTACGCCAAATACACGCTTCGACCTAATTAACCGTTGTAAGCATCCTTGTCAGCGATGATAATGGTGTTGGGATGAAGCTTAAGAAGGGTTGCGGGGTTGGAAGTGGTAATCTTGTCATCAAGAAGTTCCTTGACCGCATCATGCTTTGCCTTGCCGGTAGCAAGAAGGATGATGGTCTTTGCCTTCATGATAGAAGCCATACCCATAGTAACTGCCTGAGTAGGAACGTCTTCCTTCTTTTCGAAGAAACGAGCGTTAGCGTTGATGGTGCTTTCGGTAAGCGAGGTGAGGTGAGTACCTGCAACGAGCTTTTCGTCGGGTTCGTTGAACGCGATGTGGCCGTTCTGACCGATACCGAGAACCTGAATATCAACACCGCCTGCAGCGTCGATAGCAGCATCATATTCTGCGCCCATAGCAGCAGGATCTTCAGCCAAACCGTCGGGAACGCGGGTGTTTGCCTTATCGATGTCGATGTGATCGAAGAAGTTAACGTTCATAAAGTAACGATAGCTCTGATCGTGGGTAGGAGCGAGGGGATAGTATTCATCAAGGTTGAAGCTCTTGCAATCCTTGAAGGAGATTTCGCCGTTCTTGTTCATATCTGCAAGAATCTTGTACATACCAACGGGGGTAGAACCGGTTGCAAGACCGAGAACGGAATTGGGCTTCATATAAACCTGTGCAGCAAAAATTTTCGCAGCTTCTTTTGCGACTTCTTGAGCGTTTTCACAAACAATTACTCTCATTTTTTCAATCCTCCGAAAAAATTTTTTCTAATATGAATTATATCACCGCAACCGTTGAATGTCAATAGATTATCTCTTTTTCATCCAAACAGAAGGCGAAAGTGCAAGAATAAGAGGGAAGATTTCGAGTCTGCCCAAAAGCATTGCGGCAGAGAAGACTATTTTAGAGAAATCGGAATAGTTTGCAAAGCTTCCCATAGGACCGACAGCACCAAAACCGGGACCGACGTTGTTGAAGGTAGTCATAGCGGCGGTCAAGTTTGTTTCGAATCCAAATGGCTCAAAACAAATTATCAAAAACGTTGCACCTATGCAAAGAATATAGAAAGCGAAATAGGTCGCAACACTGCTTAACGTTTGGTTGTCCACGGGTTTTCCTTCAAATTCAACCGAAGTTACCGAACGTGGATGGAGCATGCGTTTTAATTCTCTCAAAATAAGCTTGAAAAGAATAACAACACGTGATATTTTCAATCCGCCTGCCGTCGAACCCGCACATCCGCCGAAACAAAGAAGGATCAATAAGATTCCTTTTGAAAGCGAAGGCCAAAGATTGAAATCCGCTGTGGCAAAGCCCGACGTTGTAATTATCGAGGACACTTGAAAATATGACAATCTCAAAGCATCGGCGATGTTTTGATATATGGGATAAATATTTATTGAAATAATTCCGACCGAAACGGCGATTATGCCTAAATATGCCCAAAGTTCCGTACTTTTGAAAACCGATTTCACACGGCGTATCAGCAAGAGATAATAAAGGTTAAAGTTTATGCCGAAAAGCATCATCGAAACGGCAATAACCATTTGACAGAAATTGTTATATCCCGAAACACCGTCACTCTTTATACCAAAACCGCCCGTACCTGCAGAGCCAAAGGAGTGAACGATACTGTCAAACCAGGGCATACCGCCAATCTTAAGAATGATGATTTCGGCGAGCGTCATAACTATATATATAAGATAAAGTATCTTTGCGGTGTCGCGTGCCTTGGGAACAAGCTTGCCAACGACAGGGCCGGGCATTTCGGCACGCATAATATGTATCGAGCGTTCGCCCATATTCGATACGATAGCCATGACGAACACAAGAACACCCATACCGCCTACCCAGTGGGTAAAGCTTCGCCAAAACAAAGCACTGTAACTCAATGCTTCGACATCTGTTAAGATAGATGAACCGGTCGTTGTGAAACCGCTTACCGTTTCAAAAAACGCATCGACAAAAGAGGGGATCTCTTTGCTTATCACAAAAGGCAAACAACCGATCAACGAAAGACCGATCCAGGCAATCGCAACGATTGCGAACCCTTCTTTTGCATAAATAACTCTGCTGTGAGAACGGCATATCAATGTAATGACCGTTCCGAGCACAGCCGAAAAGATTGCCGTAATCAAAAAAGCGGACAAGCATTTGTATTCATTATAAATAACGGCGACGAGCACAGGCAAAAGCAAAAGCAAAGAAATCGTCTGTGCGATTCGACCGAAAAGGAAGAATACGTATTTTTTGTTCATGAAGGTTTTCCTTCTTTATTTAAGAATATCCGCAAGGTCGAGCATCTGCTGTCCCGACGCAAGAACAACAACTCTGTCACCGGGAAGAATCATATCATTACCTGTGGGGATTATCGCTTTTCTTGCACGGATTATACCTGCAATAAGAATGTTGGGCTTGAGCGAAAGCTCTCTGAAGGGGATTTCCAATCCCTTGAAATCGGGGCTGACGTTGAATTCCAACGCCTCGACGCTTCCGTCCATGAGCTTATAGAGTGTTTCGATATTGCTTCCGACGGAGTTTCTAAGCGCTCTTGCATATCTCGAAACGATGTCCGAAACGGTTTTCTTCGGTGAAACGATACAGTCAAGTCCAAGGTTTGTTGCCATTTCGGAAAGTTCGTTTCGGTTTACCTTAGAAATAACCTTCGGAACGTTGCGCGATTGAGCAAATATCGAAATGAGAATATTAAGCTCGTCTGTACCCGTCAATGCAACGAATGCATCGGTCGAATCGATGCCTTCTTCGAGCAAAAGCTCTTGCTCTGCACCGTCACCGCAAATAACGATTGCTTCGGGAAGCTCGTCGGCAAATTCCTTGCAACGTTTTTCATTGTTGTCGATGACTTTAACACGGTTTCCGCTTGAAATAAGACGTTTTGCAAGATAAAATGCAATTCTGCTTGCGCCGAGAATAACAACATCTCTTGCGGATTTTTGAACTATACCGAGGGTTTTCAAAAGCTTTTGAATCTCGTTTTGCGAGGCGGTAAGACCAATCTTGTCGCCGCTTTTCAAAACAAAATTACCGTCGGGGATATAGACCTCTCCGTTTCGCTGAACCGCACAAACAAGGAAGTTTTCCTTGAATTTTCGGCGAAGCTCGATAAGACTCATTCCGTCGAGCGCAGAATCGGACTTCAAAAGAAGCTCGATCATTTCGAGGTTACCGCCCGAAAACGTTTCAATCTTTACCGCCGCGGGAAGCTTGAGCATATTATAAAGCTCTTGCGCCGTCATCCATTCGGGATTGATAGAAACCGTCAAACCAAGTTGTTTGCGGATGAAATTAAGGTTGTTATAGTTATATTCGGGGTTACGGATACGTGCAATAGTATGCTTTGCGCCCATACGTTCTGCCATAAAGCAACAGAGCATATTAAGCTCGTCGGACGCCGTTGTTGCAAGGAAAAGCTCTGCTTTCGAAACACCCGCTTCTTCAAGTGTAACGCAGTCTGCACCGTTACCGCAAACACACATAACGTCGTATATATTACTTATTTCGTCAATGACCGCTTGGTTGTTATCGATAGCGACAACGTCATTGCCTTCTTCGACAAGACTGGATATTATAGAAGTACCAATCTTTCCGCAGCCCACGATTATGATTTTCATAAAAAACTCTCCACATATAATTGAGATAACCCGTATTATAGCACATTGTTTTCGGATTTTCAACATTTTCAACATTCTTTTTTACTATTGACATATTTTAACTTGATGATATAATAAAAATATACTTCAGGGCAGGGTGAGAATCCCGACTGGCGGTAAAGTCCGCAAGCGGTTGCACGCACGATTCGGTGAAATTCCGAAACCAACGGTAAAGTCCGGATGAAAGAAGTTATGGATACGCTGTGTCTTTATGCCCGAAGGTAATTATGCCTTCGGGTTTTTTATTATCAGGGGCCCAAGAAGTCTAACGACTTCTCGGGGTGATTAGGAGGAATTATGAAACGTAAGACGAATCTAAAAACAGTTTCGATTGCTGCGATGCTTTGTGCGTTGGCATATGTTTTGATGCTATATTGCAGAATACCTGTTGTTTTATTTTTGAAATACGATCCAAAGGATATAATTATAACTTTAGGCGGTTTTATTTGGGGTCCGTGGATGGCGCTCCTAGTGTCTGCGATAGTATCGTTTGTGGAAATGATACATCCGAGCGAAACTGGTTTTATTGGGCTTGTCATGAATATTCTTTCGACATGTTCTTTTGCATGTACGGCATCAATGATTTACAAAAAGATGCGAACACTCAAAGGGGCTGTGTTGGGGTTGATTGCAGGAAGCATAGCGATGGTTTCGGTTATGATACTTTGGAATTATCTTATAACACCGCTTTATATGGATGCATCTCGAGAAGAGGTAGCAGCTTTGATTATTCCTGCGTTTTTACCATTCAACGTTTTGAAGGCGGGACTTAATGCAGCATTCACGTTCTTGCTTTATCGTCCTATCGTTACGGCACTTCGTAAAGCACGTCTTGTTGACGAATCAAAATCGGATTCAAAAAAGAGATTTCCTGTTGGTCTTTTCGTCATAGCGGGGCTGTTGATCGTAACCTGCGTTTTGTTCATTTTATCTTTAAGAGGTATAATTTAATAAAAGAATGGCATTTTTTCAAAAAAACCTTGAAAATTTTGGGTTTTAATGTTATTCTCAAATATAGAAAATAAAAAGCGAGAAAGGAATAAAAACCTATGCTTAAACCTATAACCGGTTCGTTTTTCGAATTCCATCATCACAACCTTCCCGAAGGTAAATATTGGAACCCCATCTGCCGTCATTTTTCCGAAGAACAGTGGGAAACCAAGATTGAAGAAATGGCATCTCTCGGCATGAAATATATCGTGCTTATGGGCACTGCTTTGGTTTACGAAGAATACAGCGAAGCGTATTTCAAAACCGACATTTTCCCCATGGCAAAAATGGCTGCTGCAGATCCTATGGAAGCAATGTACCGTGCTGCAGATAAATTCGATATGAAGGTGTTCATAGGTACCGGCTTCTACGGACTTTGGACCGATACTATAAACAATATGACAAGCCCCGAAGTTACCGCACGTGCTTTCAAGGCAATGGAACAGCTTTATGCGCTTTACGGACATCATAAGTCCTTTTACGGTTGGTACTTGCCCGACGAGCTTGGTATTTATCCCTACTATCCCGATAACTTTATCGAATATACAAACCTCTATACCAGACATGGTAAGAGCTTTAATAAAGACCTTAAGGTTCTCATAGCTCCCTACGGAACAAACAGCTTGAAGGCAGACGACACTTTTGTGGGCAACCTTGAAAAGCTCGAATGCGATATTATCGCATATCAAGACGAAATCGGCGTTCGTAAGGCGCTTCCCGAACAGACCGCGGAATATTTCGCAAACCTCAAAGCAGCTCACGATAAAGCAGGAAGAAGCAAACTTTGGGCAGATATGGAAGTTTTCGAATTCGAAGGCGACGTTTACAGAAGCGCACTTTACCCTGCGGCTATGGAAAGAATCGACCGTCAGATCAAGAGCATCTCGCCTTACGTTGACGAAATCCTCATCTATCAGTATCTCGGTATGTTCAACAAACCCGGCACAACCGCATTCTGTGGACATCCCGGCTCGATTCAGCTTTATAACGACTATAAAGCTTGGCTTGATAACCTCAACAAATAATGATAAGACTTACGCTCGAAAGAACTCCGAAAGAGGATTTATTGCCTCTTGAAGAGTGCTTGTCCGAAAAGATAGGGTTGCCTGTCGGCGGATTTGACTTTGAGATAAGAAAAAAATCGCTTGATGCGCGAAAAAATCGGGTTAAGTTCGTCTATACGATCGACCTTTTCGTTCAGAGAAACGAAACGAAGATTGCCCGAAAATGTGGCGGAAGCATTATGAAGGCGGAGGAGGAATATTCCTTCCCCGCCTCTGTTTTTATGCCCGAAAGCCGACCTGTTGTTGCAGGTTTCGGACCTGCGGGTATTTTCGTTGCGCTTATGCTTGCACGTAATGGCTTGAATCCCATTGTCATCGAACGTGGAAAAGAAGGTGACGAGCGCAAGAAAGACGTTGACACGTTTTTCGACGGCGGAAAGCTTAACCCCGAGTCAAACATCCAATACGGCGAGGGCGGTGCAGGTGCATTTTCCGACGGAAAATTGAACACCTTGATAAAAGACAAATCCTTCCGCGGACGGCTTGTATTGAAAGAGCTTGTAAATTCGGGCGCGCCGAAGGAAATCCTTTATATTTCGAAACCCCACGTCGGCACAGACCTTCTTCGTGACGTCGTGAAAAAACTCCGAGAAGAAATAATCTCGCTCGGTGGCGAAATATACTTCGAAACAAAGCTTCTTGATATAAAAACCACTGACGGCAGACTCGAATCGGTCACAACCACAAAAGGCGAAATAAAAACCGACACACTTTTCCTTGCCACAGGACAATCGGCAAGAGAGATTGCCGAAATGTTGTATAAACACGGCGCAGAGCTTGAAAGAAAGCCCTTTTCGGTCGGCTTCCGTGTTGAACATCCGCAATCGGTGATAAATATGTCGCAGTACGGCGAAGGCGACCACCTTCGTTTCCTTCCCCCTGCGGAATACAAGCTTTTCAAGCATTGTAAAACGGGCAGAACGGTTTATAGCTTTTGTATGTGCCCGGGCGGTGTTGTTGTCGCGGCGGCAAGTGAGGATGAACGGCTCGTGACGAACGGTATGAGCTATCATTCCCGTGACGGCAAGAACGCAAACAGCGCGATACTTTGTGAGATTCTCGATTCCGATATAGGCGAAGGTTTTTTCGCTGGGTATGACTATCGTGAAAAACTCGAAAAAGACGCTTTCGAGCTTGGCGGAAACGATTTCACAGCCCCTGCAATGACGCTCGGCGAATATCTCGGAAACGGAGAGGGAAGTGAACCCATAGAAACAACCTATCCGAGAGGGATTAAATTCTGCGACGTTTCAAAGCTGTTTTCCGATGAGATTAACGAATCCTTCCGTGAAGCTTTTGCCGATTTCGGAAGGAAAATCAAGGGTTTTGATAACGAAAACGCGGTTATAACTGCCGTCGAGAGTCGCACAAGCTCTCCGATACGTATAAAACGCTTTGACGATAGACAAAGCAATATTAAAGGTATTTATCCTCTTGGCGAAGGTGCAGGTTATGCAGGTGGTATAATCTCCGCTGCAATCGACGGTGTACGCTCGGCAGAGGAATACGTTTTACGTCTTAACGATAAAGCGTAAAGCTACGAATTAAAATCTATTGATTTTCGACCGTTTACATTGTATAATAGTATAGTTGAAGAAATAATTTAGGAGGAGCAAAATGAATCTTCTTATCAAAAATATCATTCTTCCCGACGGCGATTCTTATAAGTATTCCGATATTTACGTTTCGGACGATAAAATTGTCGCAATCGGTGATTCTCCCGAGAATTTCGTCGCTGACGAAACTATCGAGGGTGAAGGCAGAATTGCAATTCCTGCGTTTGTAAACGCACATACTCATGCATATATGTCGGTTCTTCGTAACGCGGCGGACGACCTTCCCTTTATGCAATGGCTTTTCGAAGGCGTTATGCCGAGAGAAGAAAAGCTTAATAACGACCAAGCATATTGGGGTTCTCTCCTCGCTTGTGCCGAAATGATAAAGCGTGGTTGCGGTACGTTTTGCGATATGCATCTTTTCCCCGGTGCTTCCGCAAAAGCGGCTGTAAAATCGGGTATGCGTGCCGTTGTAAGCCGTGGCTTGACGGGTAGTGACGGCGGTCAGCGTCGTCTTGACGAGCAATATGCCGAAATCGAGGAATGGAAGGATTATAAGAACATCTCCTTTATGCTCGCTCCCCATGCAATATATACCTGTGACAGAGAATTTCTCTTGAAGGTATCGAGCGAAGCAAAACGTCTTGGTCTTGGTCTTAACATTCACCTTTCGGAAAGCAAAGCCGAATTTAATGACTGTATGCGCGATAACGGTTGCACTCCCACCGAATATTGCGACAGCTTGGGACTTTTCGAAAATAAAACCCTTGCGGCGCATTGTGTTCAGCTTACCGAAAACGATATTTCGATACTTGCAAAACGTGGTGTAAGCGTTGCGTCGAACCCGAAGAGTAATTTGAAACTCGGCAACGGTATCGCACCTATCTATGAGCTCGACCAAGCAGGCGTTAACGTTTGTATCGGTACAGACTCTGCCGCTTCGAATAACTCGCTCAATATGTTCTCCGAGCTTAATTATATGACCTTGCTTCATAAGGGAACAAATTATGACAGCACGGCTATCCCTGCTAAAAAAGCACTTGATTTTGCAACGGTAAACGGCGCAAAGGCGCTTGGTTATGACAATCTCGGTAAACTCGAGGTCGGATATATCGCGGATATCGCGCTTCTCGATACCAACGTACCCCAGATGGTACCGCTTCGTAACTATTATGCCGCTGTTTGCTATTGCTGTGACGGTAGCGAAACCGACACCCTCATTCTCGATGGTAAGGTCGTTATGAAGAACAAAAAGCTTCTCACAATCGACGAAGAAGAACTTTATTACAACATAAATAAAATCGTTAAAGAAACGGATTAACGGAGGTTAAAATGTCATACGATATCAAAGATATTTCCCTTTGGGAAAGCGGCGAAACCAAAATTCAATGGGTTAAAAGCAATATGGACCTTCTTCGCGGTATCGAAGAAGAATTTATAAAAACAAAACCCTTTGCCGGCTTGCGTGTTGCACTTTCGGTCCACCTTGAAGCAAAGACGGCATACCTCTGCCGAGTTCTTGCATCGGGCGGTGCGGAAATGTATATCACCGGTTCCAACCCCTTGTCCACACAGGATGACGTTGCGGCTGCGCTCGTTCACGGCGGTCTTAACGTTTATGCTTGGCACGGATGCACCGACGAAGAATATGAAATGCACACTTCTCGCGTTATCGAGGAAGGCAAACCCAACATAATCATCGACGACGGTGGCGACCTTGTTAACCTCATTCATACCAAATACCGCGAACTTCTTCCCAACGTTATCGGCGGATGCGAAGAAACAACAACGGGTATAATAAGATTACACGCAATGGCACGTGACGGAATTCTTGAATTTCCTATGGTTCTCGTTAACGATGCCGACTGTAAGCATCTTTTCGACAACCGTTACGGCACAGGTCAGTCGGTTTGGGACGGTATAAACAGAACCACAAACCTCATCGTTGCAGGTAAAAAGGTCGTTGTCGCAGGTTACGGCTGGTGCGGTAAGGGTGTTGCAATGCGTGCGAAGGGCTTGGGCGCATCGGTTGTTGTAACCGAAGTTGACCCGATACGCGCTATGGAAGCTGTTATGGACGGCTTTGCTGTTATGCCTATGGAAGAAGCTGCAAAGATTGGTGATTTCTTCTGTACCGTAACAGGTAACTGCGAAATCCTCACAACAAAGCATTTCCCCTTGCTCAAGGACGGCGCAATCCTCACGAACGCAGGTCACTTCGACGTTGAAGTTGATATGAAGGCACTTCGTGAATATGCTGTCGAAACCTTCGAGGCACGTAATAACATCATCGGCTACAAGCTCCCCACAGGCAACACAGTTTATGTTATCGCAGAAGGTCGCCTTGTAAATATCTGCGCAGGTGACGGACACCCTGCAGAAATTATGGATATGTCGTTCGCGATTCAGGCACTTTCGGCACTCCACCTTGTCACAAATAAGGGCAACCTCACCGAGAAACTCCTTCGTGTACCTCGTGAAGTCGACGAAGACGTTGCAAGACGTAAACTCGCTTTCTGGGGCTGTGAAATTGATACCTTGACCGAAAATCAGAAGAAATATCTCGGTGCTTGGCAACATTAATTCCCCACAAAACAAGTTTTGCGGGGACCCCGAAGTCGCTTCGCTCCCAATCAAAAACAGGTTTTTGATTGTTTTTTGTGAGGTTCGTTCGCTCGCGCCACGCTCACCGCGTGCGAACCTCATAGGTATAAAAATCGACGCACATGTCGCCGATTTTTATGAGAACTTTAATTATATAGGGAACGCCCTCGGCTCCCCTGTGTAAGGGGAGCTGGCAAAACCGTAGGTTTTGACTGAAGGGTTGTAAAAAACATATCGCGGTGTCGACGTGGGAATCAAAAACCAACCTACACCGCGACAAGAAAAAAGGAGGTTTTTTATGTCTACTCCACATAATACAGCAAATATCGGCGATATCGCGGAATCCGTCGTAATGTGCGGCGACCCGCTTCGTATCAAATATATTGCCGAAACCTATCTTACCGACGCGGTCTGCTTTAATAACGTCCGCGGTATGCTCGGTTATACCGGTTATTATAACGGAAAACGTATTTCCGTTATGGGACACGGTATGGGTATGGCTTCGATAGGCATTTATGCTTACGAGCTTTATAACCATTACGGCGTAAAACAGATTATCCGTGCAGGAAGCGCAGGCGGTATCGGCGAAGGCGTTAACGTTCGCGATATCATCATTGCACAGGGCGTTTGCCACGACAGTAACTTCGCTTGGCAATATAAACTCCCCGGCACCTTCGCACCGATAGCCGATTTCGAGCTTCTCAAAGCGGCTGATAAGAAGGCAGAAGAGCTTGGCCTTTCCGTAAGAGTCGGCAATATCTATTCCACCGACGTTTTCTATGCTCCCGAAGAAGTCAACGCACAATGGAAGGAAATGGGAATCCTCGGCGTTGAAATGGAAGCGGCGGCACTTTATATGATTGCGGCAAAGGCAGGCAAAAAGGCACTTTGCGTTTGCACGGTAAGTAACCATATGTTCACAAAGGAAGAGCTTTCCGTCGAAGAACGTCAAATGGGCTTTGATGATATGATTAAGCTTTGTCTTGAAATCGCATAAAATAAATTACCCCAATAAAAATCGGGCTGTGCAAAATTGCATAGCCCTTTTTGTTTGCAAAGACAACTTTTTCGATAACGGTAGCTTATTGTGAACACCTCTCGGCTCCCCTGTGTAAGGGGAGCTGGCTTCGAGCTTTGCTAGAAGACTGAAGGGTTGTAGGACGCAAAGCGTCCGTATCAAATATACAGAAAGTCAAAATAATAAAGAAGATGCCTTTTTGTTGAATTTTCAAAGAAATTATGTTATACTAAAACCCAAATCAAATGATTCGAGCATAAAGAATGAAGAAAAAAGTTAAATTATCACGAATTTCAATATTGCATTATATCAAACTTGTCGTGCGCTCGATAATCTTCTTGGGTGTTTTGGTATATTATATCCTCGGCAAGACCGAAGTCCTTTCGGAGTTTCACCCCATACCTATCGGCGTTTGCATCTATTTCATTGTCGAAATGATATTCCGCTTTTTCCCGTCAAGATTCGAAAGTATGGGCTGTCAAAAGCAGTTTGCGAGGAATTATAAACCGATTGGCGAGAATATAAAACCGCAAAACCAATCTTGGAAGAGAACTTTTCTTGTTGCTGTGGTTTGGCTTGCACTTAACGGACTTATCGGGCTTTTGTATTTTATGGATATCATCGATGAGGGTATTTTGGTTCTCATCGCAATCGCCTATTCGGTCTGCGATATAATCTGTATATTGTTTTTCTGCCCGTTCCAGACGTGGTTTATGAAAAACCGTTGCTGTGCGACCTGCAGGATATATAATTGGGACTTCGCAATGATGTGCACCCCGCTTGTCTTCATTCCGTCGGTATATAGCTATACTCTCCTTGGCTTTTCACTTTTGTTGCTTCTCCGCTGGGAAATAACCTATAAACTCCACCCCGAACGCTTCGCAACGAATACGAATAAATGCCTCGATTGTTCAAACTGCCAAGAAAAACTTTGCAGCCATAAAACCCAACTTCAAAGCTTCTTGAAAAAATATCGAACGAGATTTTTCAATGTGAAGAAATAAGAGAAAACCGTATGTCAAAACATACGGTTTTTATACTTATTCAGACTTTTTGTCTTTCTTTGCTTGACGAACTTCTTTCACGACCAATCCCGATAAGGCAATAATTGCAATTACGTTCGGTATGACCATAAGCTGATTGAACGTGTCAGTAAGCTCCCAAACCAAGTCGTTCGAGAGAACCGAACCCAAAAATACGAATACCGTTGCGATTATCGAATAGACGATGTTCGAACGCTTTCCGAAAATATACACCATATTGATTCTGCCGAAAAGGTTCCAGCTGATAATCGTCGAGAAAGCGAAGAACAAAAGGCAAATTGCAACAAAACAGCTACCTGCCGTGTTGCCGAAAACCGAAGAAAACGCCAACTGAACCATATTGCTTTTGTCGATACCTTCGGCAGCACCGCCTGCAAGAACTCCGTTTCCTGCATATAATGTCGAAATAACGACCAAAGCCGTCAAGGTGAGCACGACGAATGTATCGATGAAAACGCCGACCATTGCAACTACACCCTGCTCGTGAGGTGTTTTCACATTTGCCATAGCGTGTGCGTGAGGAGTCGAACCCATACCGGCTTCGTTTGAGAAAAGACCTCTCTTTGCGCCCTGACTGATAGCTTGCTTTAATGCAAAACCGATACTACCGCCGATTATCGCATCGGGCATAAAGGCATATTTGAATATCATACCGAAGGTCTCGGGGATATATTTGATTCGTGCGATAATAACGACAATACCGCCGATGAGATACAAAATAGCCATAATCGGAACCATTTTTTCTGTAACCGTTCCGAGTCGCTTAACACCGCCGATAAAGATGAATGCCGCTAAAAGAGCAACAATAATACCGATTATCCAAGGTGAAATATCAAAAGCACTTCCACAGGCAGAGCTTATAGAGTTTGACTGAACCATACTGCCCGCAAAACCGAGAGCCAAAATACAAGCAACGGCAAAGAATCCCGAAAGTATCTTTCCAAACCTGCCCTTGAACGCATAACGGATATAATAAACAGGACCGCCCGAAACAGTACCGTTCTCGGACACTTCGCGCGTTTTTTGTGCAAGGACCGCCTCGGCATAGATTGTCGCCATACCGAAAAATGCGATCATCCACATCCAGAAAATTGCACCGGGACCGCCAATAAGTATTGCACCGCAAGCACCGACAAGGTTGCCCGTGCCGACCTGAGCCGCAATCGCAGCGGTGAGTGCCTGAAAAGAGCTCAGCCCTTGATTGTGCTGTGTGCCTTTCAAAGAGAAGTTTCCGAAAACCTTCTTCATTCCTTCTCCAAAATATCTAATCTGAACAAACTTTGTGCGAACCGTAAAGAAAATGCCCGTGCCGATAAGCAAGAACATCAAAACATAGTCGGATAAATACATATTTACCGTCTGCACAAACTTCAAAATGCTATCCATAACTACCTCCTTTTTTCAAAACAAGTGTCATTATAACATAAAACCATCCCCCTCGCAATGCTTATAACGACTATTTTTGGCAAAATATGTTTTTTCAAAACAAAAGTCGGGATTTTCCGTTCGCTTCTTGTCTTTAGCGGTTACGCCTTCTCGGCTCCCCTGTGTAAGGGGAGCTGGCTTCGAGCAAAGCGAGAAGACTGAAGGGTTGTAGGATTGTAGGATTGTAGGATACGCAGTATCCGTAGTTCTTTCCGTTTTTGGCGCATAACGGTCGGGATTCTCCGCAGACTTCACGGCTACATACGGTGCTCCGCGCCTCTTCCGCCGCGCGTCTGCTCTCCTGTGGCTACAAAAACAGTTCCCCGAACTGTTTTTGCGCGCCCTTCGAATCCCCTTAATTAACC
>JAZOSQ010000027.1:0-4426 GCA_045657245.1 Eubacteriales bacterium
TGAGGAACGAATTTTTGGGGCAAATTAAAGGGATTCGAAGGGCACGAAAAAGGTGTCGGGGACACGTTTTTCGTGCCACAGGGAAGCAGACGTTCGGCGAAAGAGGCACGGAGTGCCGTATGTAGCCGTGTAGTCTGCGGAGAATCCCGAAACCGCAAAAAAGAAACGACAATTTCCGAAAGAATGTTGTCGTTTCTAGTTAATAGATAAAAGAGAAAAGAAAATGTAGCTTTGCTCTGCAAAGCATTGAATTTTATAATATGATGTGATACAATCCTTACAAGGTAGGTGTTTCTATGTGCTATTTTCTTCACGGTGCTATTAACGAAGGAGTAAAAGCATCTGACTACAATAACATAATGAAAAACTCACAATACCATTTCAATGTCGGAACGGTTGAGAACGTAAACAAAAGCGTTAAAAAACAAGACTCCCTTTACAGACTAACTTCAAGCCATTGTGACTGCGACACACCCATTGGCAAAAAAGACACCGAAGATGTGGAATTGGAAGATTTCGCTAAGACTCTCCGCAAGTTAAAAACTGTTCGTGGAATCAAATATATCCTTCTAAGTAAAAATTGGTGGAATCAAAACAACGAAAAGCAAAAGACAGTACATATTGATGATATTAATCTTTTGCGATTTTTAGCAAATATCGAAGACAACTGTTTATACAAAATCGAATTATATCCAAAGTATTATTAAAAGAGCAAGCTTCCGCCTGCTCTTTTCCTTTACCCTTAATCCTTCCAGATAAACTTTCTATTTATCGACTCCCCGCCGTCAACAATAATACTTTGACCCGTACAGAAGGTGTTTTTGACCGTTAGGAAATATGCCCATTCGGCAATCTCCTCGACGGTCGCCCATTTTTTAAGGGGTGTTTCGTCCATAATCTGCGCCCAAAGGTCTTTATCGTTGATAACACAATCGTTAAGCGGAGTCAAAACGCCGCCCGGATCAAGACTGTTACAGGTTGCGCCAAACGGTGCAACACGCATTGCGACGTTCTTCGTATAGGCGATTACACCGCCTTTACTCGCACAATATTCGGGAAATTCCGAGCCCGTATGACCACTTGCCGAGCCGATATTGAGAATCGAACGTATATTTTCCTGGACACCGTATTTCTCGGTAATGCGTATCAAGGATTTGAGATTTATCTCGATATCATCCTCGTTTTGCGTGCCTGCGTTGTTTATAAGAATGTTTATCCCCTCAATTTCGGGGTAATTTTCATAATCGCGAACGTCGATTTTGTAATGCTTATATTTTTCGTTCGCAATCTGCGAGTCAGCACGGTCAAATCCGATGACTTCAAAATTTCCCGTCAAAAAGCGTTCGGCTATTGCTCTGCCGATGCCCTGCGAAGTGCCTGTTATCAATACCTTCATTTATATATTCTCCTTCTTCCTATATTCAAGATATTCCTGTCCTACGGAGCGTTGTTTCCATTTTGTAACGATTTTATAGCCGAACGGCGAGAACAGAACTTCCATTACAAGCTCTGCCGTTGCGCCCGTCAGCGCACACATCACGCATTGAAGAACGTTCCAATGGAAGCCGTCCCAGAATATCGGCGCAAACACTACAAAGACGATAATCGAGAAGATTAGGTTATCCAAAAACTGTCCGACGAACGTCGAAATATAGGTTCTTGTCGCAAACGCGAGTTTGCCGTCGGGGTTGTTCTTGAATGCCTTGCCAATCGACCAGTTCAAGCAGTTATTTATAACCGCCGAAGCGAGAAACGCAACCGTACTGCCAAGCAAAATGAACCATGTTCCGCCGAGTATTCCGTTCAATGCGTTATAATCGTCGGCTGTTGACGGGATTATACTTGCGATATAGAAAATCGCACAGGTCATAAGGTTTATCGCCGAAGCAAGAATCGCAATCTTATTCGATGCCTTCGGACCGAAATATTTTGTTGTTATATCCATACACATAAACGACAGCCACGATATCAAAATACCGCCGTCGAGTGCAATCCAATCGGTCATATACAGCGTTTTGTTCGCGAGAAGGTTCATACATATTACGCTCACAACAAAAAGCGTGACGACCGTTGCAGGTATCGAACGAAGCAGAACCGCCGTTTCTTCCCTTTCTTTTTCTATCCACGTTCGCAATCTCATCGTTTCCTCCGAAAAAATAAAAGCCCTGCAAAAGCAAGGCATAAAATCAATATATAATGCCCTAGTTTTGTTTAACGACAGGATGGTACAATCGAACTGTCGGTAGGAGTATTATACATCGTTTTTTCGTGAATTGCAAGAGGTTTTTGTTATAAGATGCTTTTCGCTACTTGACGACACATAGTAGATGTGTTATTATAGAATCAATAATGGTAAGTATTCAGAAAGGAGTGGCTCTTGTGGACGATTCGCAATTATTGCGTGGGATTTTGGAAGGGTGCGTTTTGAGCATCATTTCAAAAGAGGAAACATACGGATATAAAATACTGTCCGAGCTTGAAAATATGGGTTTCGACAATGTTTTCGAGAGCACACTATACCCTATCATAACACGCTTGGAGAAAAAAGGATTTGTTGACTGCCGTCGTGAAAAATCCCCTTTCGGACCTATTCGGAAATACTACTCAATCACAAAATCGGGAGAAGATTTTCTTTCTGAATTCAAACAAAACTACAAAAAGATTACTTCTTCGGCAGAAGCGATTTTATTCGAGGTGAATCAAAATGAGAGATAGTTATATATTATATAAAGAAAATTTGCACGGCGAATATGAAGAGACCTTCGAAAAAATCGAGCTCTATATATTGGCTCAAAACATCGATGTTGACTCTCGTGAAGAACGATTGGGCGAACTTTTGGATATCTTTATTTCCGCACAAGAGGACAACAAGCCCGTTCGCAAAATCATCGGAAACGATTTAGAAAACTTCTGCAAAACTTTTTGCTCTGATCTTGGTGTAAAAAATAAGCTTGTTGACTTCTTGGGTTCGCTAAAAATCTTCGTGATTTTTGAATTAATTTGTTCTCTTTTCGACTTAGCCCCCGACCCCGAAGAAAATATAAGCTTTTGGGCAAGAAAGATAGATTCCGATATTTTTCTTTTTATATCAATCATGGTATTTTCTCTCATAGTGGGATATACAGCCAATTTCTTCCTTTGCAAATTAATGTTCAAATATAGAAAATTGAAAATTCGTTTATTAAAAACGTTTTCTGTCCTTTCGGGATGCGTTTGCCTTGCGGTTTCGTTTGTTCTTGTAGCAAAAGGTGAATTTCCGCTTCTTTCCTGCCCTGTTTGGCTTCCGCCTCTTATGTGTATTTTATATTTGGCTCTTTATTATACCTTCAAAAACAAGCGAAGCAAAGAACGAAAAGCAGAAAAGGTTTCTATTGCTGATATCGCAAGCAAAGAATACACAAAAGACCTTGATAAGATAATGCAAAAGAAGTTCGACAAACTCAACAAACGCAACGTTCGAAAAGGCAAAGGAGAGTTGAATTTCTCGGAATTCCTGAAAATGCAAGAAGACGAATGTGTAAAAATGGCTAATATGCGTTGGATATATTACTTGACGCCGCCGGCATTGACTACGATAATTTATTTTAGTTCCGATTATGAATCATTAATGGATAGAATAATTTTTATTATCATTCTGCTGACAGCACAATATTGGGGCATAAGCTTAGGGTTAAAGCTTTCTAAAATGCAGATTGAAGAAACTCAAAAATGGATTGAGGAAAAACGCAACGAATCTAATTCCAAATAACAAAATCACCCCAAGAAGTCTAACAGTTTCTCAGGGATATATGCAACAAAAAGAGCAAGTCAAAGACTTGCTCTTTTATTTATGAAGTTTTTATCTAAAACGAATTATGCTTCGATTTCGATAACAACGCCCGAACCAACGGTTCTGCCGCCTTCACGGATAGCGAAGCGGAGACCCTTTTCGATAGCGATCGGGGAGATGAGTTCAACCTTCATGTCAACGTTGTCGCCGGGACGGCACATTTCAACGCCATCGGGAAGATCGATGATACCGGTAACGTCAGTAGTTCTGAAGTAGAACTGAGGTCTGTAGCCGGGGAAGAAGGGCTTATGACGGCCACCTTCTTTTTCGGTAAGAACGTAAACCTGACCGGTGAACTTGGTGTGGGGGTTGATGGAACCGGGTTTAGCAAGAACCTGGCCACGTTCGATATCGGTCTTCTTAACACCACGGAGAAGAGCACCGATGTTGTCGCCAGCTTCTGCGGAGTCGAGGAGCTTACGGAACATTTCGATACCGGTAACGGTGGTCTTGGAAGTTTCCTTGATACCAACGATTTCGATTTCGTCGCCCATCTTGATAACGCCACGTTCTACACGACCGGTAGCAACAGTACCACGACCGGAGATGGAGAATACGTCTTCAACAGGCATAAGGAAGGGAAGGTCATCGTTACGA
>JAZOSQ010000028.1:0-15317 GCA_045657245.1 Eubacteriales bacterium
AATCCGCCGCCGCCTCTGCCGCGAAGCTCGGATGCGGAAATTTCATCTACGATCTGATCGGCATCCATTTCAAAGAGTGCCTTTTCCAAAGCGCTGTAACCGCCGATGGCGATGTATTCACGAATGGAGTCTGCATCGATCTTACCGCAATGTTCCAAAACCATACGGGTTTGTTGACGGTAGAAAGGAATTTCGGACTGTTCACGATAAACCTCGCCGTCTCTCTTATATGCAAGACGGTCGACACATTCGCCGTTTACGATAGTCTTTTCAATAATTTCTTCGCAGTCTTCAACCTTAACCTTGGTGTAAAGCCAACCCTGAGGTTCGATACGAACCAAGGGACCCATTTCACAGAAGCCGTGGCAACCACTCTTCTTCAAGCCGATACCGGGGCTGTGAGGATCTTCCATCAAGCCGATCTCAACGGGAAGGCCTTTTGCTTCAACCAAAGATTTCAAGGTGTCGAAGATGTTGAGCGAACCGCCCGCAACACAGCCGGTACCCGCACAAACGATAATCTTCTTTTCCTGAGCGGCATAATCTTTTTCTGCCGATTTTCTATATGCAATAAATTCTTCTCTGTTATTCAGCATTTTTGAGTTCCTCCTTCAACTGATTCAAAAGCGCAACCGCTTTATCGGGGGTCATTTCTGCGTGAACAACGTCGTTTACGGTCAAAACGGGAGCAAGACCGCAAGCGCCGAGACAAGAAACGGTTTCAACGGTGAAATTAAGATCGTCAGTAGTCTTTTTCTCTGCAGAAAGACCGAGCTCACTGCGAAGTTTTTCCAAAATCGGAATCGATTTTCTAACGTGACAAGCAGTTCCGTCGCAAATCTTTATGACATATTTTCCTTTGGGTTCCAAAGAGAAGTTTTCATAGAACGTTGCGATACTGTATATTCTCGCTTCGCTCATATTAAGTTTTTGCGCAAGAATGGGAAACACTTCCCTGGGAAGATAATGATAGTTCTCCTGAATTTCCTGCAAAACGGAAATTATCGACTGTTGTTTATAGCCGTTCTTTTCCAAAATTGCATCCACAATGCTCAAGTCAAGTTTTACTGCCATTATTTGGTCTCCTTTTCACCTTGTATTTTACTTTTTAACACTTTTTTCACAGAGAAGCGAATTCTAAAAAATATTAAATTTTCATCGAATCCGTCGCGAAAAGGCATCACAAAAAGACAACCTTTTCCCTCTCCAAACAAGTATAACATATTTTTTATGTTTTTTCAATAAAAATCTTCAAAATACCTCTGCCAAAAATAACACATTTCGGTGTTTTTTTGATGTTTTTTATTGTTTTACGAATTTTAAAAGCAATAAAAGAAAAAACGGGAGAAAACTCCCGTCTTTCTATTTTTTCTTTCGGAAAATCTTGCTTCTAAAAAGGATTATATTGAGTACGACAAAGAAAGCAAAGAGTATTATTGTTGTTAGAATCGGTTTTACGGGTGCAAGCGTTGCAAGAATCATCAACGGGAAGCCAAAAACGATTGCGGGAAAGTTTTGGTACACCAAGTTATCGGCAACAGGGGTTTCGAATTCACCGTCGATTTCACGAAGGAGAATTATACCTGTGCTTGCTGTACCCGTGAGCATACCATACATCGCAAGGAACTGCTCTTCGGAATATTCTTTGAAAAGCGTTTTTGCAACAAAGCGGTTGTATGCATAGGTGAACAAAAGTCCAACAACACCAAGAGTTATTATGATTCCCCAATACTTTTCGATAGTTCCGAATCTTATCGCCGCAATGCCTGCAACGACCATTATATCGAAGAAAAAGTTGCTTACTCTGGTCATCAAGAATTTGTTTGTATGTTCTCGTCTTATGATACGCTTTTTTCTCATAAAACGCATAACTAACTTAACGAGAGTCGCCGTAAGAACACCGAGAAGGAAGTTGAACCCGAATATTACCGAGCGCATATTCGGAAGAAGGTTTCCGAGAACATTCATCAAAACATACGCAAGAAAATACGAAAGCGCAATCAACGCAAGCTGAACCGTCATTTTGTCGATGCTTTCCTGCATCGGACTTTCGTCGTCAGATTGGATTTCCTCAGAACGAATAATATTTTGTTCGAGGTTTTGAGGTTTGATTTTGCCATTTTTGCGAAGTATGTTAAGATGGATAACACCACCGACGCTTGCACTTATGAAACCGAGCGCAGCGATGGTAAGCCCAAAGCTCTTTCCTCCGATGAATCCGAATTCGTTCTCATAAATACCGCCGTAATTGAGCGCTTGTCCGGTTCCCTGCCCGTATCCGAACGGAAGAAGAAGGCCTGAAGCAGAGAAAAAGTCGGTCAAGTAATATGCCGCAACGATGGTTATTATCATACCGACCGTGCCTTGAAGAAGATATGTCGCAACGGTCGTTACCCCTGTATTGAAAATTTCACCCGCACGTTTTTTCGTCATTTTTGCGTTTGTGTTCGTAAACGACGACGCGACAAATCCAAGCGCAAGAGTATGATAGGTTATCACTTCCAAAAACGCTGTACCGTCACCGCCGAAAAACGCGGTGTCAAACATTATATTTCCGGTTATCGATTTGTAGATACCGGCGATTATAACCAAAATGCCTCCGCCGAGAACCGAAGTCGGAATCAACGATGCTTTTAGAAACTTAAAGCTTCTTTTGAGCAAGCTTGCAACAAGAAGGCTTGTGAGCAAAACCGCAATAAGATTGAAGCTTCCCCAAACGTCAGAGTCCCAAAAATTTTCCATTTGCATCACCTTTCAGGATGTTTTTGTAACGATAACAGATGTTAACATATTTAAGCGCATTGAAACGCTTATCGCCTTTTATCTGATATACCTTCTGATTATGATAGATATTAAGCTTGTTTCGTCCGAGAACGGCAACTGCGCTCACTTCGGAAAAAGGAAACTCGATTTTCGTTTTGTTTTCTTCGTCGATGATTATTCTATCACCATAAAGCGTGATAGAACAGTTCTCTCGAAGAAGCGATTTTGTTTTATAAACGATAACTTCGGACAAATTCGCTCGGTCTTTATAGAGAAAATCATCGCAATTTTCCGTGACGTCAAGCGAATTCACGAATTCCTTTTGAGCGTCATACCATTCGGTG
The DNA here is from genome assembly GCA_045657245.1 of Eubacteriales bacterium. Classification (GTDB taxonomy): domain Bacteria; phylum Bacillota; class Clostridia; order Oscillospirales; family CAG-382; genus Coliplasma. Next base: position 3,108 of record JAZOSQ010000028.1, read on the forward strand.
ACGAAGGAAAAAGGAAAATCAAAGCCGACGCCTTTTAATTTTTTATCCTCGCAATATTCGATTTTCCGATTGCATTTTTTACATTCGATGAAATTGCCGTTGCTTTCAAACTCCGACAGACCGCAATAGGGACAAACGTAGAGAGCACGTTCGAGATATTCTGCTCGTTTTTCGGATTTGAAAACACCGTCGGAAACACCTTCGTCGACGAAAAGTCCCTTCTCGATTATTCCGAAAAGCTCGTCGTCGGAAAGGTCTTTATAGTCATCATATTCGATAACTTGAGAAACGTATGCACGCATACTTCCCTTTCTGGTCTTATCACTCCAGCGAGGATGAACGCCATAACCGCCTTCAATTCGAAAAAGTGCGATCGGAAGCTTTATTCTTTTTGCCAACATCGAAATCGAAGGACTCATATATTCGGTTTTTCCGCTGTATGTACGGTTACCTTCGGGTGCAAGTGCAATCGTGCCGCCTTCTTTTGCAACACGCATACAGTTCAATACTGCAGTGACGTCGGTTGTCTGTTTTTTTATTGGAATCGGCTCCACAAGCCAACGTATAAGCGACGAAACCCAGCCCTTCGAGAAAATATCCTCACTCGCAACGTAATAAACAGGACCTTTGAAGGAAAAAGCAACAAAGAATTGATCGAACGCTGTTTGATGGTTCATCAAAATCAAATACGCTCGGTCGCCTTGTTCCTTGAACGGTTCACGTTTTATGCCATATTTTATTCTTGAATAGCCGTATAAAAACGGCGCAAGAATATTACGCACAACACGGTGGCGGTATTTCATCCATTGTTTCTTTTTGTTTTTCATATAATTATGCTTTCTCCGGATGAAAGATAATTCAAGCGGTCTTTTAAAATATTTTTCATGAAGTCAAACTGTTCGATTCCCGTGCAATGACAAGTATGATAATCAACGTCGAAACCCGCCAAAATCCTCGCCTTTTCAGAAAGAGAGGTCGGGGCTTTTTTCATAAAATGGAATCCGCCGACAAAAACATCCGGCATGAATCGATTAACTATGTTCAAAACACCTCTATGCGAACAACCGCTTATTAATGTCTTTTTTCTATTTTCGGTTATAAAAAGATACTGCTCGTGCAAGAAGGTTTCAGAGTGTAATTCCCCGTCGCGCTTCACCGTCAATCCATCGGATTCTATCGGATAAAGACAGCTTTTTTCGTTCGCACATACAATTTCGGTTTCTTCGTCGATTTTATGATAGCCGTCGGTGAAAATAATTCTTTCGCTATCAAAAAGCGTTTTATCAAGACCGATATATTTCTCGTCGGCATTATAATAATCGCCGAAAGCATCACGGTTTATATACACTTTCGCTTTTTTGTTTATCGAAAGAAACGAGCGAAGTCCTCCGCCGTGGTCGTAATGACCGTGCGACAAAATCGCAAAATCGACGGTTTCGAGGTCGATGTTTAAACGAGTTGCGTTTCTGATGAACATATCGGTTTGTCCCATATCGAAAAGGATATTATGCTTTTCGGTTTCTACGAACAAGCTTAATCCGTGTTCACTCTCGATATTCGGTTTTTTCGATGTGTTTTCGCAAAGTACCGAAATTTTCATAGTTCTAAAAAATCAACCTTTGTTTTTTAACGAATCAAGATGTGATTGTAAAATTATTTGTGCAGAAAGCGCATCGATAACGCTTCTTCGTTTTTTACCATTGAAATCGGTTATGTTAAGATAGGTGTATGCTTCGACGGTCGAAAGACGTTCGTCAACAAAAATGATATTGAGTCCCGTTTCCTGCGACAGCATTTCAGCAAACGCTTTCGTTTTATCAGCACGAAAAGAAAGTGAACCGTCCATATTGACCGGAAGTCCGAGAACAATCTCGGTTCCCGAAAGCTCTTTGATTTTTTCGACGGTTTTTCTGCAAGCATCTCTCATTCCCGTTACGTTCAACGTACAAACCGCAGAAGCAAGAAAACCCGTTTCATCGCTAACGGCAATCCCGACTCGCGCATCGCCATAATCTATACCTATTATCCTCATAAATTCACGTCCTTTCAAATTATATATTGTAAACTTTTTTCCATAATTTGTCAACAATTTAAAGGTATCAATCCTCAATCACAGGCAATAATAAACTCGAACGAAAGAGATTCGTTCAGACAGGAGCATCAAAATGGGAAAACGAAGACAATACAGGTTTCCCCAAGGCATTAACGGTATCGACAGATATTATTATCCACGCTGCCAAAAGTCTCCCGATTCAAACCCCACAAACTATGTCACCGAGTTATTCGGTTATTACGACACAGATTCAAATTCTGATATTTTGGGAAGTTATACGGGTGTACCGAAGGATGGCACGTCGATCCCGACACAGGACGCCGATGACCTGTAATGAGTTTTAAGCGGATGATTTTTTTCATCCAGGAAGCGAAATTTTCAAAACAGAAAGGATTCAAAAACAGTCAAGCAAATCTCTCCCGAGAAAAAGCTGTGGCAGTTTTGATTCTCCTTCTGCCACAGAATATTTTCGCTTGACCGTTATCCTTTCGGATAACAAAATTGTCCCCGATAAGTCCAACAACTTTTCAGGGATATATACAATAAAAGGTCCTGCTTTTGCAAGACCTTTTATTTTTTTGAAAAACTTTTTAATTGTACGAATTAAGGGACACTGTTATGTTTATAATGAGCTTACAGAAAACAAAGGAGGCATTCAAAATGAAAGAATTTGTAAGCATCGCAAAACGCACAATGTTAGACCGTGAAGGATTTTGTTACGGATTCATCAGAGGCGCTGTCGGGAGTGCTCTCCTGATATCGCTATTGATGATGTTTACCGCTTGTTTCGGTTAATCTTCTTGGCGGAAAACCTTCGCATAGTATTCGGAATTTTTCTTGAGTTCGTTGTTAAATTCACGAGATCCCATTTCTTCGCAAAGTGTCTTCTTTCCAGAGAACATATTTGTTCCCAAGCCAAGACGGTCGCCTTCAATCGTACATCCAATTGCGGCAAGTGTTGTGGGGAACATATCGAGCGAACAGAATTCACGGTTCTTCGCAAATTCGGTTTCGGTTCTCGAGTTGATGATACAATTATAAACTCGTCTGCCCTTTGAAGTATCGATTTTTCTTTCGATATATTTATTATCCATTGTAGGATGGTCGCCACAGATTATGATCGTCGTATTTTCGTAAAAAGGCTGTGCTTTTATCCATTCAACGAATTCATAGACCTGTTTGCTCGAACAAGCCATAACGTTTTCATATTGTTCGTCGAAAACGTCATCGCAATATTTACAAACATAACCATCGGTAAAATGGGTATCAACAGTGAGTGTTGTGAACGCAAACGGCTCATCTTTTTCCGCCAATTCGGTTATCTTGTCCTTTGCATAATCGAAAAGATAGTGGTCTTCGAATCCCCACCAAACCTTTCTGCCGTTTTCGACAACGCCTTCATCCCAAGCGGTGAAAAGGTCATAAATGCTCTCAACACCGTGTTGGCTGAAATATGCTTCTCGACCGCCGAATTTTGCTTCCGAACCGACCATTACAGCTTGATTATATCCGTTGTCGGAAAGGATTTGGTTAATCGTCGTAACACCGGGAAGGAAGGTATCCGAACCATATTCGTTGTTGTCGACACCACGGGGCACTTTAAGCGGAATACCGGCAGTCTGAGAAACAAGAGCCGCGATAGTCCATGTGCTACCCGAAAGGCAATAAAAGCCACCGACAGAATCAGTGCTTGAAAAATTAATGTTGTCGTCAGCAAGCTTGTAAAGTTCGGGAAGCGGATTTACATTATTGCCGCCACCGAGCGATTTCGAAAAGAAAGAGGTTTCTATCGATTCAAGGAAAATATAAATTAAATTCTGTTTTTCTTCAGGGAAGGTTATTTTGACGGTTTTTGGGTCGACATACTTATCCTCAAAGAGTTCGGACTCTTCGTTTATGCTTACAACATAATCTGTCAATTCGACTTTGTTTGCAGCAACAACAATAAGCGGAATCACAATGATTATTGCAAGTAAAAAGGCAATACCGCGACGTAACGGATAGAGCTTTATCGCTTTTTCCTTGATTTTGACGGAAAAGCTTTTTTTCGGGTTGAAAAAAAGCAAAAACGAAGTTATCGCCGTCATATCGAACGTAGGAAGCAAACCAAAAAGAAGAAATCCCTTAATTACGCCTGCTTCGGTTCCGCCTGCATCGGAAAAGAGGGTGAACAATATTGAGTCGAAGCCGACGTTACCGAAGGTGTCGATATACCAATCGGCAGCGAAAAAGCAGAGATAACCGATACACAAAATCACGGTTCCTGCTATTGTGAAAGTTATATTCAGCGCCTTATTGTTTTTCATTAACGTTCCTTTTTTCTAACTATTTATTCTTGAGTTTACCGCCGTTCGAGAGAAGCTCTTGCTTCAAATCCCAAAGCTTTTGGGAAAGGTCAACATAGTATCTGTGAGGATTTTCAAAACGACGAACCTCGTCCCAGAGAGAATCGACCTGCGATTTGCAATAATCACGCATTTCCGACAGAGTCGGCGATTCATAAACAAGGATTCCGTTTTTGAATATCGGTTGCATCAATTCGACCGCAACATAATCCGTGACGGTTTGGCGTTTCCAAGTGAAAACGGGGTCGAAAAGCTCTATCGGAGAATTCGTGTCGAATTCTTCGTCATAAAGAGTTATATAGTCGGCAATAGCAACACCGTCACTCTTGCGGAAAAGTCTATAAAGTTTTTTGAAATGGGGATTTGTTATCTTGTCCGGGTTTTCGCTTATTTTGATTTTCGGGATAATCTCGCCGTCTTCTTCGATTGCGGCAAGTTTATAAACACCGCCGAAAACGGGATGGCTTTTTGCGGTTATAAGACGTTCGCCGACACCGAAAACGTCAACCTTTGCGCCTTGACGCAATATGTCTGAAATAATTTTTTCGTCAAGCGAGTTTGTAACGACGATCTTACAATCTGTCATACCCGCATTATCGAGCATTTTTCTAACTTCTTTGGAAAGATAAGCAATATCACCCGAATCGATACGAACCCCGCATTTTGTTATACCACATTCCTTGAACGCTTTTATCGCGTTCGGAACACCGCTTTTTAACACGTTATAAGTATCGACAAGCAAGGTTGCGTTATCGGGATATAGTTCACAATAGGTCTTGAATGCAGTATATTCATCGTCGAACATCTGGACCCAGGAATGTGCCATTGTACCCGACACGGGAAGGGAATATTCTTTCGCGGAAATAACACACGAGGTAGCCGAAACCCCGCCGATATAAGCAGCTCTTGCGCCTTGGATTGCCGCATCAGCACCCTGCGCACGTCTTGCACCAAACTCACTCACAACCCTACCCTCTGCCGCACGGGTAATGCGGTTCGACTTCGTTGCGATCAACGATTGGTGATTGAACGCTGTAAGAACATAGGTTTCGATGAATTGAGCTTCGATAACGGGAGCTTTTACGGTTATAACGGGTTCGCGAGGGAATATGGGAGTTCCTTCGGGAACGGCATAGATATCGCCAGTGAAACGAAAATCTTTTAGATATTCAAGAAATTCTTCGCCGAACATATTAAGACTTCTCAAATATCCGATATCCTCGGCGGTAAATTTTAGATTTTTTACATAATCGATAATTTGTCCAAGACCTGCGGCAATTGCGAATCCGCCACCGTCGGGGATGTCTCGGAAAAACACATCGAAATAGGCAATGCCGTCTTTTCTGTCAGAATAGAAATATCCGTTTGCCATTGTTAATTCATAAAAATCGCAAAGTAAAGTTAGATTTCTGTTATCCATTTATTTTTTTCCTTTTAGTGCCTTGGCTATTGCATACGCCATGCCCAAGGTCACAGCAATACCTGCACCCATCATTGCCACTTTCTTCTGTTTTCCGTTTCGTGCGACTTTCGAAAGTTCAGCGATGGGTTGCTGGATTTCAGTCGCCTGCGGAAAATTTTCTGTATCAACCTTCGTTTCGGGTTCAATTACAGGGGTTGTGACAGGTTTTGCAACCGGCTCTACAACAGGGTGTATGATAGGCTCTGCAACAGCAGTTGCAGCATGAGTTACAACAGGTTTTTCCACGACAATTTCATTTTTTTTTAATTCCTGTTCGGGAACAGCTTTCTCGACGGAATTTTCTTTAGGTTCGTTTCCGAAAATATTCGTTATGTCGAACTTAATTTCGGGGATCGACACATCGTCGGGAAAACCTTCCAATTCAAGCTTGAAATCGGAATTTTTGTCCATGGTGTATTCGGGAGGGAGTGTCAAATCCAACGCAAGCTCGATTTTGATTTCTTTTTCGGGCTCGTCGTCAAATTTGAGGTCTATTATGGGGAAATCGTTATTTTCGGTTTTTTCTTCGGATTCAACCTTGATTTCTTCCGCGATTTCGGGTTCGATTATAGGTTCGACCGTAACTTCTTCGACAATTTCGGGTTCGATTACAGGTTCAACCGTAACTTCTTCGACGATTTCAGGTTCGATTTCAGGTTCAACCGTAACTTCTTCGACAACTTCGGGCTCGGTTATCGGTTCAACCGCAACTTCTTCGACGATTTCGGGTTCGGTTATCGGTTCGACCGTAACTTCTTCGATGATTTCGGGCTCGGTTTCGGGTTCGACCGCAACTTCTTCGACGATTTCGGGTTCGATTATAGGTTCAACCGTAACTTCTTCAACGATTTCGGGTTCGGGAGTTTTTATCAATTCCGAAATCGAAACAGTTTTTTCTTCATAAACGGACGGAACGTATTCTTTGCCGTCTTTTATGAACTCATACAATTTTTGGTAAAGCGTTTGTTCTTGTTGATTTCTCGAATATGCAAACGAGGAAATATTTCTTCCGTTTTTGGGTTGACAATACATATGAACGGTATTGCTCATCATACCGTTTTCGATACAACCGCAGAGGTTATCCAAAAACGCATTATCGGTTTCGAGTGCAACGCCGAAACCGTATTTTTTGCATAGCGAGGCGAGATCAGAAACGCGGTTATCGGGCTTCATCAAAACACAATCGAAGCCGATATACTCGGCTTTTTCGCTTCCACTTCCTGCGAAATCGGAAACAAAAACACATTTTTTGTTGCGTTTATGTATTTCTTCGACACAGGCACGAGCAAATTCGATTACGTCTTCACGTTCGGTTCTCGACAATCTGTCTTTACCCCAAACGAAGCCGCAAAGCTCGATGTTTTCGCTTCCGCATCCGTTGAAACGGCGGATTACTTCATCTAAAAACCAAGAATATGCCTTTATACAGTCTTCAAATTGAAGCAGTTTTTCGATTATTCCGTCGCCGTTCATATCTCCGAAAGGTTCAAGCGAAACCTTCGGCGAGGGAGTTTTTATGAAAATTTTATATTTATGTTTCTCGTCAAGAGCAAGAGTTGTCTTTATAAGACCGACAACCTTATCAAGCGCATCGATATTACGATTTTTCGAGAAAAGCGAATCGAGATATTCTTCCCAATCGGAAAGAGTTTCTATTCTTCCTTCATAATCAAAGCAGAACGCGTCGGACATAGTGTCGCGGGGCATTTCCATCGAGTCTACGAAAGCGACACAGGAAATAAAATCCTCGATGCCGAGACTTTTCTTATCGTCAGTGCCGAATTTTGCCGAGAAAATATCTTTCATGCCATCAAGAGTTGAAGGGGTTGCAAAACAGCCCTTTTCTTCGAAAATTTTCTTTTCTCCGCAAAGAATCGTTTCGCTTCCGTTATATTCTTCGCCAAAAATCCTCAATTCGTCAGCGAAAGTTTCACCGTCAAGACCGAAAGTTACCATCGCATATCTTGCACATATCGGTTTACCGAACTTTTCGGAATATACGGCGCGGGTACACATATTGAAAGAAGCGTTATAGGGCGCTTTCGCCGTCGTAACTTCATAATAATCCATTCCGTTTTCGGAAAGCAAAAGCTTCACTTCCGACGGAGGACAGATTCCGCTTTGTTTATCGTGAAGAAAGCCCATATCGAACCCTGTTACGCCAAAATTCGAGCCAAGGTCTATATGAAGACGTTTTTCGATATCGTTGCCGAAGCATACCCATTCATTCGCATAACGAGAAGACGGAACGCCATTCTTTCCGTTTGTAAGAAGAGTTATTCTATTTTCGTTACCCGAACAGGAATCAAAAACTTCCCTATTCAAGGCAAGGTTTTTAATAGCCATAGTCAACTCCGTTTTGTTCCAACGTGTTCGCCGAGAAGTACGGCAGTTTCGGTTTCGGTTTTGCTGTTTTCTGTGATATCTTCGTCGGGAATGACGATATCTTTCTTATAAAGAACGATTATCGTAGAACCGCCGAAGGAGAAATATCCCTTTTCTTCCCCTCTTTTGAACGAGGTTTCGGGATGGTGGTTATTTATTCTGCCAACCATCATCGCACCGACTTCGATGAACGCAACCTCGCCGAAGTTTTCGGTATCGAGAAGCGTCAATTCACGGCAATTTTTACCATATACGTCAACACGAGAGGTCGCAATCGGGTTTACGGTATGAAGTATTCCGGGAATGAAGCGGTTTGAAAGTTCCTTGCCGTTGTCAATATAGCTGTAACGATGGTAATTATCGACGGTAAGGCGATAAATGAAGCATTTTCCACCGAAGAAACGACTTGCAAGGTCGTAATCACCGCCCAAAAGTTCAGTTATGCTGTAATCACAACCCTTTATACGATAAACGCTGTCTTCACCTATATCATAAACCGTGAGTTTCGAATCGGCGGGAGAAACGACGGCTGAAGGGGTTTCGTCGAATGCTCGTTTACCGTCCTTTATTTTTCTTATGAAAAAGTCGTTGAAGGAAGAATATTCTTTTTCTTCATATTCGGACATATCTATATTGTTGCGTTTTATGAGCTTCGAAATTCGACCTTTCGACAATGGCGATTCCATATAAAGTCTGCCAATATTTGAAACGAATCTACGGCAAAGTAATTTTGTAATCAAACGACCAAACTTGTGTGAATAGAGAAAAGATAGTGTCTTTTCCTGATCGAAATCCGACGCTATTATATTGCCCGAACGGTCCTTTATCATATATATCCCCCCATTTTACTTCTTTAACTGATATATTATACATCTTTATTCTATTCTTGTCAACAAAATAAAAGGATCGAACCAAATCGCACGATTTGATTCGATCCTTTTTTGATTATTTTACCTCAAGATTACCTCTGTAATACTTACGGTATGCGCTCTTTCTTGAAGGTTGTTTGCGGTTGTTTCTGACAACACCCAAAACTCTGCAGCCGCTCTTATCAAGCTGTTCGACAACGTCTTGTGCCATACGGTAATGAACCTTATTATCGCCGATTACCATAATCGCGCCGTCACACTTTTCGGCAACGACAGCAGCGTCGATAACCTGTCCGAGAGGCGGTGTATCAATAATTATATAGTCATAAACCTTACGGCATTCGTTGATAAGTGTTGCGAAATATTTACCACTCAAAAGTTCAACGGGGTTGGGGGGATATTGCCCTGCGAAAAGGATATGCATCTTGCTGTTGACAACAGGATAGATACATTCCGAAATAGGACGCAAACCGGTCAACACCTCACTCAATCCGCAAGGGGATTTAACGGACGTGTTTCTACCCGCGATGACCGATTTTCTCATATCGGTATCTATGAACAATACTCTTTTGTCGAGTTCGGCAAAGCTTTTTGCGATATGAAGTGCTATCGTGCTTTTGCCTTCGTTTTCGTTACAGCTTGTTATTGCGATTACCTTTATATCCTGTCCGCAAAACTGAATGTTTGTACGAAGGACCTTATACGCTTCTTCGGTAAAGAAATCGTTGTCACCGGGCAATTTGAGATTTATTGCTTCCATCGTTTACTCCTTCTTTCCGTCATCCGAAACATTGTTTGTATATTCTACTCTTCGGTTATAGCTGTTAGCAGTGTAATATTTTTGATACTTTGAGCCGCCTCTGCGAGAGTAGTATCTATAACTTCTGTATTTATATTTTGATTTCTTCTTGGGAGCATCTGCATCGGGAATGTCGCCGATTACCGAAACGCCAAGATATCTTTCGATGTCTTCTTCGCTATGAATATAGTTATCAAAAAGGAAGAGGATTACGAAAGCAATATAAACACCTGCCGCCATAATAATACCGTATTTAAGATGCGACATCAAGGACAAAGAGTTATTGGGTGCTTTTTCCAAAGTGCCTTCTTCGAAAACGCTAAGGCTGTCGTACGCAAAAACACGGTTTATATATTCCGCGCCGACTTCGCAAAGAGCGTCGACGATTTTCTTTGCCATTTCGGGAGAAGAATAGGTCGCAGAGAGTTCCATAACACGGGTTTCTTCGGGATTTGTTATAGTGATTCTCGATTTTAAAACCTTATATCCGTTTTCAATTCCGACTTTTTCGCCAACCTTATCAAGAACCGAACGGCTCTTCATGAGATAGTCACAGTCGCTCATGATTCTCAAAGCGATTGCATATCCTGATGCAAATTCGCTCGAATCAAATTCACCATTTTCATTCTTACCTATGAGATACAACGTCGCAGTCGAAGTATATGTGGGCGAGTAGGTTGATTTTGCATAAAAATAACTCGCACCGGTAACCAATATTCCCACCGCAAGCATTATCCAAATGCTGCCGCGGAATATGTTCCAAAAATCCTTAAGCGAAATGGACTTCAACGACATTTTGCCATTCATTTCATTTACTTCCCTTCACCGTTTTTTGAAAAATCCTTATTGCGTTTTCGCAATAAACTCTTTTTGCGTATTCTTCGCCATATTTCAAGGCGAAAATACCATAACTGTCTTTAAGTTTTGGCGGACGGATTGTCAAATCATGCGAATCTGACGCAACAAAATCGACACAACCCTTTTTTATCATAGTTTTTATTTTTTTGCCATCAAAAAGCGAATTCACTTTCTGTACCGATTCGGTATTCATCTGTATTAAAACACCGTTAGTTCTGAGCGATTGCATTCTCTCAACCGAAAGTTTTTTATAACGTTCCGCGTGAGCGATTATCGGAATATATCCCGCGTTTTGCAGTCTGTATATGCCTTCTGTTATCTGATTTTCGCTATCGGTAACATTGAATTCCACAAGAATATAATTCGTATCACCCAACGGACGGCAAAGACCGCTCTGCAACCAAGATATGCTGTCGTGACGATATCCCAATTCGTTGCCGAAAACCAATTCAAGATCGGGATAATGCTCTTTGCAATATTCCGCCAACTCCCCGAAAGCTTCTTCCGACTTTTTGTGATTATCGCCGAAAAAAGCAGGAAAAAAATGAGGTGTTAAACAAAGCAAACGTGTTCCTTCATCATATGAAATCTTCACCATTTCGAGCATATCTTCGGCAGTTTTTGCTCCGTCATCTGTTCCGTACAGAATATGAGTGTGGATATCAGAAAAAAACATTTTCTCATCCCTCATTACATCATTTCACTTTATTATGTCATATTTGACCTTAATTGTCAATATCAAAGATAAGGTCTATTGCCTCGATCGCCGTTTTTTTCGTGCTTATGAGCGAAATATTTTTTCTCAATCTCGCCGAGCCCGAAAATCCCTTGCAATATTTGAGAAGGTGGTGTCGGAATTCACGGATTCCGTTATCGCCCTTTTCTCTTATTACCGTTTCAAGCTGACGAACGAGCATTTCTCGTTTTTCGGAATTTTTCGGTTCGGTATACTCTTTACCTTCGAGTTTTGCACGAATTTCGGAAAACACCCACGGTGCGCCGTAAGCACCTCGACCTATCATAACACCGTCACAGCCCGTTTCTTCCTTCATAGAAACAAAATCATTATAGCAAGCGACGTCGCCGTTGCCGATAACGGGAATATTGACGGACTCTTTTACCTTTTTGATAATCTCTCTGTCGGCAAAGCCCGAATACATCTGTGTTCGGGTACGGCCGTGAACAAAAACAGCAGAAGCACCGCCGTTTTCGCAAGCTTTCGCAACCTTGATTGCCGATTCGGGATCATCGTCGTCACAGCTTTTTCTGAACTTTGCGGTTACGGGAACGTCGACCGCCTTAACCACAGCGGCAACGATTTTCTCACAAAGTTCGCTGTCGCGCATCAAAGCGCTTCCCTCTCCGTTTTTCACGAGTTTCGGAACGGGACAGCCCATATTGATGTCGATATAGATCGGTTCAAAACGAAGAAGGTTATT